>NZ_JAVRBQ020000043.1:0-11039 GCF_034531215.2 Nostoc sp. ChiSLP03a | reverse complement strand
AATAGGTCATCAGTGATAGCATAAATTGTAATTATTTCGTTTAACATTACCCCTCCTAATTTTTCCTCTGGAGGGGATTTTATTGCTTATGCAATGCCACCTGAACACCTGCAAGCATAACTAGCAACTTGGGTTATTAGGGATTGAAACGGACGAGAGAACAGCTTAAAAAACTCTCTGAACGTATCGCAATCAACTAAAATCCCTATTAGGGATTGAAACACAAAAAGTACCAAGACACGCTTGCTTGTTCGCATCGCAATCAACTAAAATCCCTATTAGGGATTGAAACCAGTATGGGAATTTTTATAACATAAAAAGACATAATCGCAATCAACTAAAATCCCTATTAGGTATTGAAACATCACAAACTTGTAATGCAGTGAAGGGAGGACACATCGCAATCAACTAAAATCCCTATTAGGGATTGAAACATAAGTATCTGTACAAACAAATTCCAGTCTGTACAATCGCAATCAACTAAAATCCCTATTAGGGATTGAAACATAGGAGAGTGCATACTGGTTTTTTACCATTAGGTAATATCGCAATCAACTAAAATCCCTATTAGGAATTGAAACCTTTAAGTACACGACTTCGGGCGGTACTGTTTAAACTCAAAGAAAGTCAGCTATATTTAAGTTGATAGAGGAGCATTCAACAAATAATTTGTCGCTCTACAAATATGTCGAATAACTAATTATTTGTCGTCTTAACTAATTAATGTCGTTTATCTAAAATAGCTATAAGTCTTACAGAATAAAGTATATAGCTTTTTTAGGCTAAACTTAATACCATTCATGATTTAACTAATTAGCTGTCGTAAATTAAAAATATAACATTTTAAGTGTCGTTTTTTCAAAAAACAGCTTTAAAAATTTTTCGGCTATCGATAACGAAATAAATGTCTTTTTTCTGAAATGAGATAAATATAAAAAATTAAATGTCGCTTTTTGGAGCAAAATAGTATTATGTTAAATAGTATGTAAACAAATACAAGTAATAAATAAGACATATACGTAATAATGTCTTATTGTTTCTCTCTACTTGCGAAGTCATACTCCTATTCCGGCTTCATCTCAATGCAAGCTAAATCTGTAAACTTGGATTTTCTTAGAGAGACTTGCTGTACTGCCTAATCAATTAGTTTCAAGCTATGAAGTTTGTTATGGGTGAAACTCCAAACTCCAATGAGGTTGCTGAATTTTTGCTTCTGCACGAGCGCTCGGATCAGGTTGATAAAACTTCGGAGAGTGCAGACGCAAAAGAAAACAATGTAATTGTTACTGAACTCTCGGCAGAAGCTAAGTTGAGAGTGGAAGTATTACAAAATCTAATTGGGCCATGCGATCGCAAAACCTACGGAATTAAATTAAAGCAAGCCGCAGAAAAACTTGGCAAGACGGTTCGGACAGTACAGCGACTCGTCAAAAAATATCAAGAACAGGGGTTATCTGGCGTTACTGAAGCCGAACGTTCTGACAAAGGGGGCTATCGAATTGATGATAGCTGGCAAGATTTTATCGTCAAAACTTATAAAGAAGGTAACAAGGACGGTAGAAAAATGACACCCGCTCAAGTCGCAATTCGAGTTCAGGTTAGAGCCGGGCAGCTAGGTTTAGAGAAATATCCCTGCCACATGACGGTTTATCGCGTTCTTAACCCAATTATTGAACGTAAAGAGCAGAAGCAAAAGGTAAGAAATATTGGTTGGCGTGGATCGAGAGTTTCCCATCAAACTCGTGATGGCCAGACGCTCGATGTACATCATAGTAACCATGTTTGGCAGTGCGACCATACAAAATTGGATGTCATGCTGGTTGACCAATATGGTGAAACTTTGGCACGTCCTTGGTTAACAAAAATTACAGATAGTTATTCGTGCTGTATTATGGGCATCCATTTAGGTTTTGATGCACCTAGTTCTCTGGTAGTCGCCTTAGCTATGCGTCATGCGATGTTACGCAAGCAGTATAGTTCGGAATATAAACTTCATTGCGAGTGGGGAACTTACGGGGTTCCAGAAAACCTATTTACTGATGGCGGGAAGGATTTTCGCTCTGAGCATTTGAAGCAAATTGGTTTTCAACTTGGTTTTGAGTGCCATTTACGCGATCGCCCTCCCGAAGGTGGTATTGAAGAACGTGGATTTGGGACTATCAACACAGATTTTTTGTCGGGATTTTACGGTTATCTAGGTTCAAATGTACAAGAGCGTCCAGAAGGAGCAGAGGAGGAAGCTTGTATTACTCTGCGAGAATTACATCTATTGATAGTGCGGTACATCATTGATAACTACAATCAGCGAATAGATGCCCGCAGTGGAGATCAAACACGGTTTCAACGCTGGGAGGCGGGATTACCTGCGCTACCAAGTTTGGTTAATGACCGAGAATTAGATATCTGCCTGATGAAAAAGACACGTCGCAGCATTTACAAAGGCGGATATGTAAGCTTTGAAAATATTATGTATCGGGGAGATTACCTGGCAGCTTATGCAGGAGAAAGTGTATTGCTGCGATATGACCCCAGAGATATATCAACTGTTTTTGTATACCGTCAAGATTCAGCTAAGGAAGTACTACTGTCTCAAGCTCATGCGATTGACTTAGAAACTGAGCAAATCTCCTTGGAGGAAGCAAAAGCTGCAAGCCGAAAAATTCGTAGTGCAGGCAAGCAATTAAGTAATAAATCTATCCTTGCAGAAGTGCAAGACAGAGATACTTTTATTAAGCAGAAGAAAAAGACCCATAAAGAACGCAAGAAGGAAGAACAAGCTCAGGTGCATTCTGTAAAACCGTTTCAAACTAAAGAGCCAGTAGAAACTGTCGAAGAAACCCCTCAACCTCAAAAGCGTCGCCCTAGAGTATTTAACTACGAGCAACTTCGCAAAGACTACGATGATTAATCTGATTGACGCTTCTGGTTTATCGATTTTAAACGCATTTTATATTTGACAAACCACTGATTATGGCAGAAGATTATTTGCGGAAGTGGGTGCAGAATTTATGGGGAGATGACCCGATACCTGAAGAATTACTACCGATAATTGAACGGCTAATTACTCCTAGCGTTGTCGAGCTTGACCATATCCAAAAAATCCATGACTGGTTAGACAGTTTGCGCCTTTCTAAACAATGTGGTCGAATCGTTGCACCACCACGAGCGGGTAAGTCGGTGACTTGTGATGTTTATAAACTTCTCAATAAACCGCAAAAAAGAACAGGTAAGCGCGATATTGTACCCGTATTGTATATGCAAGTTCCTGGAGATTGTTCTGCTGGAGAGTTACTAATTTTAATACTTGAAAGTTTGAAATATGATGCAATCTCTGGAAAGCTTACAGACCTGAGACGAAGAGTATTAAGGCTTTTAAAGGAATCCAAAGTTGAGATGCTGGTTATTGATGAAGCAAATTTTCTGAAATTAAATACTTTTAGCGAAATTGCCCGTATTTATGATTTATTAAATATTTCAATTGTTCTTGTGGGAACAGATGGTCTGGATAATCTCATTAAAAAAGAGCCATATATTCATGACAGATTTATAGAATGTTATAGATTACCATTAGTATCAGAAAAGAAATTTCCTGAATTTATCCAAATTTGGGAAGATGAGGTTTTGTGTCTACCTGTCCCATCAAATTTAACTAAACATGAAACTTTAATGCCACTATATCAAAAAACAGGGGGCAAAATTGGTTTAGTGGATAGGGTATTAAGACGGGCTGCAATTTTATCTTTAAGAAAAGGGTTGAAAAATATTGATAAGGCTACTTTGGATGAGGTTTTGGAGTGGTTTGAATAATGAAAGCATCTTCAGAAATACCAAGATTTTTTCCAGTAGAGCCGCTCGAAGGAGAAAGCTTGAGCCATTTTTTAGGCCGTTTTCGCAGGAAAAATTATTTAACTGCAACTCAATTAGGTAAATTAACGGGAATTGGCGCAGTTATTTCACGTTGGGAGAAGTTTTATTTGAATCCATTTCCGACAACGCAGGAGTTAAAAGCGTTGGCTGCTGTGGTGGAAGTTAAAGTTGACAGATTGAGCGAGATGCTACAACCATTGGGTGTAACGATGAAACCACGTCCAATTAGATTATGTGGTGCTTGTTATCAGGAGTCACCTTGTCACCGCGTCGAGTGGCAGTTTAAGGATTTGATGGTATGCGATCGCCATCAATTACGCTTACTCACAAAATGCACTAACTGCGAGACACCCTTCCCAATTCCAGCAGATTGGGTACAAGGAGAATGTCCGCATTGTTTTTTGCCTTTTACTACGATGGCGAAGCGTCAAAAATCTCGCTAAGAAATGCCATCGACCCTTTTATACAATATCAACTAAAGAGCGATCGCTCGATGGGAAAGGTTTCGGTTTGATCCCCCAGTCTCGCCAGTAGTTGTAGGCATTGGCTAAGGTTGTGTTGGTTAATGCCGACAGATTAACGCAGATGTTACTATCTGCTGGAATGGGAATGAAAATGGAGCCAATTCGCTTATGTGCTGCCTGTTATGCCGAGTTGCCTTGTCACAAGATTAGAATGGCAGTTGAAGGTGATAAGGGGTGCGATCGCCACAAGTTAAACTTGCTTTCAGAATGTCTCAACTGTGGGGCTAGGTTTAAGGTTCCAGCGTTGTGGATAGATGGTTGGTGTCAAAGGTGTTTTATATAAGCAGGCAATCTCGTAGAAAAAGCTGCCTCAGTTAGAGAGCTTGAGGAATGATTTCTGTCAGGTGTAATATTTCAGTGCTAGTATATATAGCCTTTTGCATTTTTAACCTTTATTTAATAGTACAAATTTACTACAATAAATTAGGGTACATAAAATATCCAATTTCGGTTCTAAAGTATGGCACGCGGCGAAATTCTCAGAAAACTCTTCAGAAGCTTCTCTCGCAATGAGAGAGAAGAGTTTTTGGCTGCCGCTATGGAACTTATTGAAGAAGAAAAGAATAAAAACCACATACTGCTTGCTAGAGATTTGGAAAAGCTGCTCCAAAATGGCAATGGATACAGCAAGCCCCTAGCTACTAACCAGGCTCCCTGGAACCAGTTTTCTGAACCTCCTAAAGATAAGGATACTGGGCTTGCCTTACTTGAGGTAAAACAATTCGATCTGACATGGGATCACATTGTCCTCAGTGAAAAAATTTTTGATACCCTGCAAGAAATCATCCTCGAAAACCGTAAGCAGGACATACTTGCAGCTTACAACCTCAAACCCAAAAACAAATTGCTATTCTGTGGCCCACCTGGCTGTGGCAAAACTCAAACCGCAAAAGTTCTCTCCAGCGCACTGGGTCTGCCACTCGTTTACGTAAACCTAACGGCAGTATTCTCTTCTTACTTAGGTGAAACTGCAACTAATCTTCAGAAAATTTTTACCTATATCGAAAAGGGAGAATGGCTTGTTTTATTTGATGAGTTTGATGCGATCGCCCGCGATCGCGACAACTTAAATGAACATGGTGAAGTTAAACGCTTAGTGAATAGTTTGCTACAACTCATCGATAATGCAACCAATCAAAGCATATTTGTCGCGGCCACCAATCACGAGAAACTCCTGGACAGTGCAGTTTGGCGACGATTTGATGAAGTTATTTTCTTTGATAATCCATCGGTTGAACTGCGGACGGCTCTTTTGAGTCGTTACTTATCTGCTATCCGTTATACTGCTATTAATCTGTCTACCTTTGCTGATCGACTTGAGAATGCTACTGGAGCAGATATAGAGCGTATATGCTCTGATGCGATTAAAGCCGTGATTCTACGGGGCGAACGTACCTTGACTGCTGATGATTTAGAGGTTGCGATAGGACGTTTTTTAGAAAGACAAAGTATAATAGCAAACTCAACATAATTATTTACGTCGAACCACAATGGGGAGTCAGTTTGAACACCTGAAATTACCTAGAATAATAAATATTGAATTACCTCGGCGCTCCACTGGTGGTGGTTTTGGTGGTACAAAACGTACTGATGTCAGTGAACATGGTAAGCAGCTATTAGATCAAATTTCTACCCTAATTGAGCCTGTTAAACAAAAGACCAGCCCTTTCCGTCTTGATCCAAAATTGATTTTTAAGATCAAAGTTGCTGAAAAACACTCTTTTTCAGACAATTTGGTAACTCAAATAGGACTAAATGTCTTAGCGCGTGAATCCAATAAAGCCATTGTTGTCTTTTCGTCTGATAATGAGCTAACTGAATTCAAGAAGCGGTTAGAGAATTACAGCCAAATTAAAGATGGCCCCAAATATGAATACTTAGGGGCAATCGATGAGCTAGTTCCCCTCGAACCTGAAGATCGCATTGGTCGTCTGTTAGATATAAAGCATGTACAACCTGGTGAACTTGCCGCTTTAGATTTAGAACTTTGGCACACAGGCAATCGCAAAGAAATGCGAAAGTATTTAGATGATATTGCCGATGTCCTAGAAAGTTTAACCAGCGATACTGCTCCTATGAGAATGAGTGATAGCTACATAGGTGACTATCTCTGTATTGCTCGGATTAAAGTGACTAACGAAGTTTTAAATCTTCTGCTGCTAGAGGAAATTGTTAAAGAAATTGATCGCCCTCCCCAACCTGCTTTTGAAACAACTGCTGACTATAATCTGCCCATTTCTAGTTTTCCCGAAGTTGTTCCCCCACCTGAAGATAATTGCGGCGTTCTTGTTATTGACTCTGGTGTACAGCGTGGTCATCCTTTAATTTCTAAGGTACTGGGTGAGGCTGAAGTATTCCCAGATGCAAAACGGCAATTCATAAAAGGTGGAGCTGATGATGTACATGGGCATGGTACAAATGTCGCTGGCATTGCTATCTATGGAAATGTTGAGAACTGCGTTCAACAGCGTTCCTTTGATCCAACAGCTTGGTTATTTTCTGCTCGTGTAACAGATGAGAATAACAGATATGATGAGGATCTTCTCATAGAAACTCAATTTGATGAAGTTATTCGCGCTTTTGTTGAACAGTATCCTAATTGCAAAGTCATCAATATTTCGCTAGGTAATGCCGATCAAATTTACCGAGATGGTCTGAAGCAGTTTCGGTTAGCCGCCAAAATAGATGAAATTGCTTATCAATACCAACATAAAAATATTCTGTTTGTAATTTCAGCCGGTAATGCTTTCTATGAAGAGGCAGAGTCAAATGAGCAGCTACGGACTGATTACCCAAATTATCTGCTGAACAAGAGCGCTCGAATTATTGACCCAGCAACTTCAGCAATTGCATTGACCGTAGGTTCTTTATCATTTGGTCGCGGTAGTGTCACAGAACCTTCTGATGTTCGTCGTCAGGCGATCGCAAATTTATCAGCATACCCTTCTCCATTTACCAGAACTGGCTTTGGCGTAGATGGAATGATTAAACCTGATGTTGTGGACTTTGGTGGAGATTTAGTGTTAGACCTCAGTTATCGAGAAAGTCTAGGTATACCTCAAGTCAATGTATTGCCAGATAGTGTAGCTGGTGTTTCTGTTCTAACCCTATCTAAAAATTTCAACAGTTCTTTATTTCACATCTGTAGTGGTACAAGCTTTGCTGCACCTCGTGTTGCTAACCTTGCTGCCCAACTTTTTACAAAATACCCAAAAGCTAGTTCTAATTTGATTCGGGCGCTTATTGTCAACTCTGCGGTTCTTCCCAAGGAAATTCCAGTGGAATTTCAATGTAATAGTAAACAATCTCAGAGTCAAAATACAAAACAAATCGAGAACCAGTTAGCAATTTATGGCTATGGGCAGAGTGACTTGGAACGTGCAATGTATTCTGCCGAGAATTACGTTGTTTTATCAGAAGACAATATCTTTATTCCAGCAGGCAAGTTTCATATTTATGAAATTCCCCAATTACCGCCCGAATTTTTTGAAGTAAAAGGTACTCGCTTACTATCAATCACCTTGGCATTTGATCCACCAACTCGTCCCACTCGTGGAGACTCATATTTAGGAGTCACGATGGAATTCAACCTTTTCAAGGGAATTGATCGCGAAAGTATCGTGAATGCTTATGTAGATGCTAGTAAAACAGATGTATCTGATAAATTCGCAGAAATATCAATGGAAATTTTGAAGAAAAACAATGGTTCTGGCATCTTGGTCGATTTATCTCCAGGTTCTAACCTTCGGAAGAAAGGAACGGTACAAAGAGGACAAGTAAAAATATTTCCTCAGTCCACAAAATATGATGAAGGAAACATGACCCTGGTTGTGAACTGTAACCGTAAATGGGCAAATCCAGATGAAATCGAAATGCAACGTTATGCGTTAGTCGCCTCCATTAGCCATTCCGATCCTCAAGTTAATTTATACAATCGCATGAGACTCCAGATTAACCAGAGAAGCGATAGAGAGCAAGAACGATTACGAGGAAGAGTTTAATTGATAATCCGGTAATAGGAGTCAGCATACTATAACTTTATAAGACACAGGAATTAAAGCTTGACTCGTTTATAAGGATGCGGTCGATCGCACTTTCCAAGCCAAGCTCTACAGCATCAAGCCATCGCTTCATCAATTTGTATTCCTAGTACTAGCTTCACTAATAAAGTTACGGTAGTGTATGAGCTTGACTTTTGCGGAGATGGCAGAATGTCAAAAGCTGATTTAGAAGGTTGAGGCGATGTCTAGCGACAACCCACTGCGCGTCTACGCACTTCTACACTAACCAGAAATTGGCCTTGAGTTTTTGCTGTTGCGATCGCAGCACTATTTGTAGTAAACAAGAATTAAATAATAGATACTTGGTTTCAGTAGAGTTTTATCAAGTTTAGGGAGATGACTTTACAATAAAAATAAATAAAATAGTTAAACTTCTTATTATAAGTGATAAAATAAATTTGTGGGCGAACGTCGGCTTCATGCCGTGTGTCTGGGTAACTTGTTTACTTAGACCTAGCCCACTACCCACTTTAATTTATCTAGCGACAGTAGATTTGAATCGGTATACCACTCTCCATATCCTTTATTTCGCCGATCATCTAAATCCATAATCATTCTGTATTTCTGGGCAAGCGGAAAAAAATACTTCTCTTCCTGGCGTTCATAATAATCGCTGTAATGCACACAGATAGTAGTCAACAACCTGTAAGCCAGCAAACTCCGATGGGTAGGCTGGTTTAATAATTGTTTGACTATCGCAGCAGATTTGCCACTTAGTTTCAAAATTCTTTTTTGCTTGATTAATAGCTTGTTGCAATGCTTCTTCCCGTGCTGTTTTACCGCGTCTAGCAAAAACAATATGATTAGCACTGGCCTTGTGTAATCGATCCTTAAACAATCGTTTCACTAGGTCATCATATATATCATCTTGATTTATTTTTTTGCTCAAGGCTTCGTAGGTTTTTTGGGTTACTAAGGCTAACTCTGCTTTGCATCTAATAGCCACAAATATTTTTACGTCAAAAGTCTGCATGAGTTTGAAGACTTCCAGCCTAACATCATGGTGATCGTCTTTAGCATGGAAAGTAATTGCAGTTTTCTTGGCAGACGGTTGCATTGAGGGGATATCTTTAAAACGTGGATCGTTGCAAAGTTGTGTTCTGAGTTCTGCAAGTTCTAAAATTACCTGTTCTGGTTGACAAATCTGGGCTATACCTACCATAAAAAACTTAGATGCCCCTGGTTTTCCTACTATAATTCGTCCTTTTTTGTCAAAAAAAGTTAAGTCTCCTGCTTCGTCAACGAAGTAATGGCGAATATTCGCTTTTTCTTTCATGCGTAAAACATTTATAGTTTAAATAAATTTACCAGCGTTGGATAAAGCTCCCACCTCTTTTTTTAGTGACAATTCGCTTTAGAATGCTTAAGCATTGATAGTAACAGCACATCAGGTTCTTTTCTCATTCTTCTCTGAAATTATTTCATTGTGTCAGTTTACGCTTGTAGCTCATGGAAGTAGCTAAGACATAACGCTGTGAGTGAATTGGGAGCAAATGCAAGCGACAATGTACTATCCAGCTAGCAAAACCCACTTTGGACAAGGCTTTACAAAGATTGCAACTAAAGTATAATTCTAATCTAAAGAATTATACTTTTCAAGTAAAAAGTATAATTTAAGTAAATTTACTCGCCAATCACTTGTAAAACTTTTGGCGCAATAAATATCTTTCCGTAAGAACCTTCACTAGCCTGCACTAGGATACCTGCATTGACGAGCTTTTCAACGTTCTGTTGTGCAGAGCGATAGCTAACATCCATAATTGTCTGGGCTTGGGTAATTGTGAGAATAGGAGACTCAAACAAGCTGTCTGCAAGACGCAACAATAAGGCTGTGGCGCGGGTTTGAGTTAAGTCTTGCCTCCATTGCAACTGCAAATCTTGTAACCGTTTCGACCGAACCAAGGCATCTTTAGATTGTTCCGTTACCCCTTGTAGAAAAAATATTAGCCAGTCCCGCCAAGCCCCACAATGACTGATCCTGAGCATTAAATCATAATATTTTTGTCGATGACGTTCAAAAAACGCACTGAGATAAAGTAAGGGTTGGGGTAATAAGTTCCAATGCAAAAGTAATAATGAGATTAGTAATCGCCCAATACGTCCATTGCCATCAATGAAGGGGTGAATAGCTTCAAATTGATAATGAATTAAACCTATCCGAATAAGTGGTGGATAGCCACAGTCACTATTAAGATATTTTTCTAATTCCTGAAGACATTTTTCCATTTCTGGCACAGGTGGAGGAATAAATCGAGCGTCGTTGATAGTTAGCCCTTGCACTACAATCCAGTTTTGAAAACGACGGAATTCTCCAGGAGCCGCTTTTTCTCCACGCACACCATCTACTAAACGCTCATGGAGTTCACACATAAAACGTAAGCAGATAGGCAGAGTTGTGAGTCTTTCTAAGCCATATTCTAAAGTACGAACATAATTAAAAACTTCTCTTATACCAATTTAATGTGAAGTTGCACATATCTTGATCCCCCTAAATCCCCTTAAAAAGGGGGACTTTGATAGATGTTTTTCCGGTTCCCCCCTTTTTAAGGGGGGTTAGGGGGGATCGAATTCTATGCAGCTTTATAAA
>NZ_JAVRBQ020000042.1:0-93017 GCF_034531215.2 Nostoc sp. ChiSLP03a | reverse complement strand
CTGGTCACAGATTTTCGGTATTGCTTTCTCTAACAAGCGCTGGTTGCACTTCTTTATGTTGTTCGTGCCAGTCACAGGCTTGTGGATGAGTGCCGTCGGCATCGTCGGTTTAGCACTGAACCTGCGGGCTTATGATTTCGTTTCCCAAGAATTACGGGCGGCGGAAGACCCAGAGTTTGAAACCTTCTATACCAAAAACATTTTGCTGAATGAGGGTATCCGCGCTTGGATGGCTCCTCAAGATCAACCCCACGAACAATTTGTATTCCCTGAGGAGGTATTACCACGTGGTAACGCTCTCTAATAGACCAAATATCTTAGGCGGCGCTGGACGCGACCAAGAATCCACCGGGTTTGCTTGGTGGTCTGGTAACGCACGTTTAATCAACCTATCTGGCAAACTACTGGGCGCTCATGTTGCCCACGCTGGTTTGATTGTATTCTGGGCTGGAGCGATGACTTTGTTTGAAGTCGCTCACTTCATTCCTGAAAAGCCCATGTACGAACAGGGCTTGATTTTGTTACCTCACCTCGCCACTCAGGGCTGGGGTGTTGGTGCTGGTGGTGAAGTCATCGACACCTTCCCCTACTTTGTTGTCGGTGTACTCCACCTAATTTCCTCAGCCGTCCTTGGCTTTGGCGGTATCTATCATGCCGTTCGTGGTCCAGAAACCTTAGAAGAATATTCTTCTTTCTTTGGTTACGACTGGAAAGACAAGAACAAGATGACCAATATCATCGGGTTCCACCTGATTATTTTGGGATTCGGTGCATTGCTTTTAGTGTTAAAGGCAATGTTCTTTGGTGGGTTATACGACACCTGGGCACCAGGAGGTGGTGATGTTCGGATTATTACCAATCCAACATTGAACCCAGCAGTTATCTTCGGTTATGTAATCAAGTCTCCCTTTGGTGGCGAAGGCTGGATTGTTAGCGTCAATAACTTAGAAGATGTGGTCGGTGGTCACATTTGGGTGGCCTTTATCTTAATTTCTGGTGGTATTTTCCACATTCTTACCAAGCCTTTTGCTTGGTCACGTCGTGCATCCATCTGGTCTGGTGAAGCTTATCTCTCCTACAGCTTGGGCGCTCTTTCTCTGATGGGCTTCATTGCCTCAATCTTTGTTTGGTTTAACAACACCGTTTATCCAAGCGAGTTCTTTGGTCCTACCGGTCCAGAAGCTTCTCAAGCTCAGGCTTTGACCTTCTTGATTCGTGACCAACGCTTGGGTGCTAACGTTGGTTCTGCCCAAGGCCCTACTGGTCTAGGTAAATACCTGATGCGCTCTCCAACTGGTGAAATCATCTTTGGTGGTGAAACCATGCGCTTCTGGGATTTCCGCGGCCCTTGGTTGGAGCCTCTACGTGGTCCTAATGGTCTTGACTTGGAAAAAATCAAGAATGATATTCAGCCTTGGCAAGCTCGTCGCGCTGCTGAATACATGACCCACGCTCCTCTGGGTTCTTTGAACTCTGTAGGTGGTGTGGCTACCGAAATTAACTCCTTCAACTACGTATCTCCTCGCGCTTGGTTGGCGACTTCTCACTTCGTACTAGCATTCTTCTTCCTAGTTGGTCACTTGTGGCACGCTGGTCGCGCACGGGCTGCGGCTGGTGGTTTTGAGAAAGGAATTAACCGTGATACTGAGCCAGTGATGTTCATGGACGACCTAGATTAGGTTGTAAAGTTTATTTCATCACTGACTATTAATTTAAAAGCTCTTGCATAAAAGCAAGGGCTTTTTTTATAGGAAAATTAGTAATCTATTAATTAAAGCGAGCGACTTGCCAAGGGAACTAATCTATGAACGATTCCAATTTTATTGATGCTTTGCGATGGACATCTGAAGCTAAGGAAAAGTTACAAAATATTCCCTTTTTTGTTCGCTCTCAAGCTAAAGCTAGAATTGAACAGCTGGCTCGTGAAGCAGGCCAAGATGTTGTGACTGCTGATTTGGTAGAACAGGCTAGGCTTGAGTTTGGACAATAAATCAGGAGTCAGGAGTCAGAATTCAGAATTGGTAAATACTCTACCAATAAAGGGATAGAGTTTTAAGGCGAGAAGATTCCAGTCAATTTAATTCATAATTATGAATTATTATCAACTTTCTCCTACATTCATTGCTGCTAAAACAGCCTTCTGACTTACATCTCTGTAAACGGTATTTAAATATTTCATTACCAGATCACTCGAAGTTGAATTTACTGTGTTTTCCTCTTCCTTTGCTAGGGGAATCGCTCCCAATACATCTAATATCGTTTCGCTGCTAGACGGTACAATCACTACCAAGGATGACTCTAGTGGCTCATTGTATTGCCAGAAAGAGTCAATTTTTACTGAATATTTGTTATTAGTAATTGACTGATGAACATCAAGCGTTTCTGTAGTATTGGGTTCAATCTTGGCACTACGCAATTTACGTAAATCGCTGATAATTTGCTCTTTAGAACGTCCGCGCAATTGAAATAGTACAAAGGGGTCTTCACTGAAGCGATCGCCTAACTGATAGTATACAGCACCAATGTGTTTACAAGGATTTGCTTTATCAGGACAAGAGCATTTACTGTGAACATCAGCAAGGGTAAATGGAAATATCGAAAGACCATTAGCCGTGAAGACTTCTTCTATATTTTGTGGCATTTCTCCTGCTAGTAGCTTGGCAGCAAAAATTGCCTTTTGGGACATGCTTTCAATTACATAACCCCACTGTTCATCGGTAAATGGTTCAAGGGAAAGGGAAACTTTATAGGGTTCTACTTCGCTACCTTGAACCCTAGCTAATACTTTTGCACCTTTAAATTCGATGCTGAGAACATTTCCTTGACGAGCATAATTTCTGGCACGTTCTAAACGCTTTTTAAAACGATAGGAATCTAGCAAATCTAGCCATTGTTGTGACCACCATTCTCGACTTGCTTGTAATGTGTAATTAGTCATAATTAATTGAAAAACTTAGTAGTCTGTCTGATTAATTTTATGAGGTTCGTAGTGAGCGCTAAAGCGCTCAAATTAAGTACTTTAGTCCTTACTACGAACTTATTCTGGATCATCGTCAATTACTGCACTGCGATCGAGTATTAGTAAGTTACGAAGTTGGTCTGTATCCAGTTCAGTCAACCATTCTTCCCCAGCACCCACAACTTGTTCAGCCAATTGTTTTTTACTTTCAATCATGTCATGAATTTTTTCTTCTAAAGTGCCAGTGCAAACAAATTTATGTACTTGCACATTCCGGGTTTGACCAATCCGAAATACTCTATCTGTAGCTTGATTTTCTACGGCTGGATTCCACCATCTATCAAAGTGGAATACATGATTGGCTCGTGTTAGATTCAGTCCTACTCCACCCGCTTTCAAAGAAAGAATCATAATCGGGGGCCCTTGAGGATCGTGTTGGAAACGGTCAATCATTTCCTCACGTTGTTTTTTACTGGTGCTGCCATATAAAAAGACTATTTCTCGTCCTAACTGTTTTTCTAAATAGGGTTTAAGTAATTTACCCCACTCAGCAAATTGTGTGAAAATTAAAGCTCTATCGCTTTCTGCTAAAACTTCTTCTAACATTTCTTCTAGGCGCAGAAGTTTAGCTGAATTATGTTGCTCTAATGTCGCTTCTTTTAAATATTGGGCTGGATGATTGCAGATTTGTTTGAGTTTGATTAGTAAAGCCAAAATCATCCCCCGGCGTTGCAATCCTTCAGCAGATTCTATCTCTACTAAAGATTGTTCGACAATTTGTTGATAAAGTGCAGCTTGTTCGCTAGTCAGACCGCAAAATACGGTCATTTCTTGCTTATCTGGTAAATCTTGAATGATCTCGCGATCGCTTTTCAATCGCCGCAGTATAAATGGTTGCACTAATGAACGTAACTGAGTCAAAGAAGCCGTATCACCATACTTTTCAATTGGCATGGCAAACCGCCTCTGGAAAAATTGCTTATTCCCTAAATACCCAGGATTGAGAAAATCTAAAATAGACCATAGTTCTTGCAGTCTATTTTCTACTGGTGTCCCCGTTAATGCAATGCGGAATGTAGCTTCTAATTGCCGTACTGCTTTTGACTGCTTCGCCTCTGGATTTTTCACATTCTGGGCTTCGTCTAAAACTATTATCTGCCAAGAGACACTTTGCAATGACTTGATATCTCGATGAAGCAATGAGTAACTGGTAACGATTAAATCGTGTTTTTTTACAGCTTCTAAAAATGCTTTTCCTTTTGGGCGTTTGTCACCGTGATATTGCAAAATTTTCAGGCTTGGTGCAAATTTATTGACTTCCCTTTCCCAGTTGCCTAAAACCGAAGTTGGACAAACTAATAGTGTTGGATTTTCTAGTGTATACTGTTCTTTGAGATGTAGCAGAAAAGCGATAAACTGCACGGTTTTACCGAGTCCCATATCGTCGGCGAGACACGCGCCCAAACCCCAACGTTCCAAGAATGACAACCAAGCAGCACCACGTTCTTGATAAGGTCGCAACTGTCCTTTAAAGCCTGTTGGTGTGGGCAAAGGTGCGATCGCTTGATTATTTGTTAATGCCCCAATCAACTCTTGCAATGCCCCAGATGCATCAAAGCTGACCACTGGTAACTTTTCAATTGCTTGAGTATCTCCTGTACTCAGACGCAAAGCATCTTCAAGGGAAAGCGCCATTTGGTCTTTGCGAGTGGTAAAAAATGTTTGGGCTGTCTTGATATCTTGGGGCCGCAATTCTACCCACTCACCGTTAATTTCCACTAGCGGACTATTTAAAGCCACAAGTTTATCAAACTCGGCTTTGGAAATAGTCTGTCCACCAATTGCCAATTGCCATTGGAAATTTAGTAGACTCTGCAAGCCTAAACGTCCCTGCTTTTTCTTTGGGGTTTCGGCTGTAATTTTTAAACCTAAACGGTTCGCCCATCCTTCGCGGTTCGCCAAGCTGGGAGGCAAAATTACTCCTAAACCACTGTCTTCCAATCTCCAAGCTACAGCTTTGATAAACTCATAAGCTTGGATGGGGGTGAGACGAGAAAATTGGGGATATTCGGTTTCAAAACTGGCTGCTATTGTTGGATATAAACGGGAAGCTACCCCCAAACCTCGCAAAAATGTTTCTTGTAGTTGGTCAATTGTGCGATTTTCATAAACCAATTGTTCAACTGGATTGTTCCAAATAGTTGCTGCATCCACTAAAAACTCTCGATCGTCAGCTGCTTGCAAAAAATACGCCAATGTCCAATCTGTTTCGCCAGACTCTGGAGAACGCAGTTGAAAACAGGTACGAAATAGACTTTTAAGAGTTAATTGGTATTGTAGCGGCATAGTCCAAGCCTTCAATGCCGCTTCCAGTCGTTCTACTTCAAGTGCATCTGCATTAACTGTACCAGATCCACTAGTTAAGGCTGGCAACCACTGTCGCACCCCAGATGGTAAAGATGCGATCGCTTTAGCTTCAATTAGAGGTTGAGAACCCATCATTTCTCGCACTTGGACATCTATCGTACTGTTGAGAAATCCCAAAAGTAATTCTTGAGGTTCTGTGGGAAAGTCTACATAAAGTAGGGATTGAGGAAACTCCTCCTCAGTCCCCACTTCCTCTTGATAAGTGCGACAAATCAACGGTATATTCCCAGAAAATCTTTCTAGGCGGGTTCCATCTACAGCACTATCTAGAAGTACTCGCCATTTGGCAGAAAATGCACCATCTGATTGTCGGTCAATTGTTGGTAAAAACTTACATCGGGAGATTAAATCTAAACTCCATCGGGCAACCTGCGACCAAAAGCGTAAATCTCCACCCAAAAAAGCATCTTCCCCTTTAGCAGCATTCAGGGGAATAGAAGCGAGAAATTTTACTGCTTCGCTGGGGTTAAGACAAAAACCTTCAACTCGCCACGGTTGCAAATATTGCGGGGAGTCTGTATTTTCCCCCAAGCTGGCAGAATGTACAGGGAAAATCGCTGTTGTTCCTTGATCGCTACCTTCTATATAAGTTGGTAGGGCAATGATTTGAGAGTGTGTTGGTAAACCGATCTCAGGCGTACTGGCCGCTTTGCGCGTTCGCTTAGTAGTTGCGAACGCTTTGCTTGCCGCAGGCATCGCAACTTGAGGTTGCTGAATGAAGTTGGTAATTGCCATGTTCTGGGAACGCAACCACTCACTCAACTCAACCGATGTCATTGCCAATGGATGTAGTGGGATATCTCCAGATCCATTAGACTCGAAATTCACTCGTGGCGATCGCCAAGTTTCCCCCCAAATAAATAAACTACCATTTTGATTTTTTAATAACCAATTACAGTGTAAAATCGCCATTTGCTAACTACTCAGATTTTCCCAAAACTCTAGAATTCAAATCACAATTATTCTACTTTTTGCATCTTCTCAACAAAATTTATTGCCGAAATTTCTCATATAATAAATATTTCAGTAATTATTCCATATAAACATTGTTAATAATGAATTTTCCCCTAATTAAAGTCTTAAAAATCGGGATGTTAGTGGAACTGGATTATATGCATCCTCAAGAAAAAGAGGTTGTCAGATCGTTACTCAATGTTGTAATTGTTGAAGGTAAAACTTATCCTCAAAAGCAACCTCTATCTCCTACAGAATTTTCAGCTTACTGGTTAAGCAAGGATGTCTTTGTTGTCAGGACATCTGTTGTAGAACCTACACACAAGTCAAAAGAAATATTAGGGGCGTTTTATTTAAAGCCAAACTTTCCCGGTCGGTGTAGCCATATTTGCAACGCTGGTTTTATTGTACAACCTGGATTACGCGGTCAGGGTTTAGGACGGTTCATGGGAGAGGCTATGCTTTCGATCGCAGCAAACCTGGGCTACGAAGCAGTGATGTTTAATTTGGTCTTTGAGACTAATATACCTTCAATTACACTTTGGCAGTCGTTAGGATTTGAGATTATTGGGCGAATTCCGGGTGCGGCGAAGCTAGAGAATGGGCAGGTAGTAGACGCGCTAATCTTGTATCACACTTTGCGTTAAACGACTTGTCTATCTTTGTATGTACTAGAAGTCAGCCATAGGGCATAAATGTTAGGATTGCCACAGAAAGAGAATAGCGAAAGAGAAGGAAAAAAAACTGAATGGCAGAAGTTGATAAGTCAATATCCTTCGATGGAAGGGATATTCGACTGAAAGTAGGCCTATTAGCTCCCCAGGCAGGTGGGTCGGTTTTGATAGAATCAGGGGACACATCCGTTTTAGTGACGGCTACGCGATCGCAAGCCAGAGAAGGCATTGATTTTCTTCCCCTGACTGTAGATTATGAAGAAAGGCTATATGCCGCAGGTAGGATTCCCGGCGGGATCATGCGGCGAGAAGGTCGTCCACCAGAAAAAACAATTCTCACCAGCCGTCTTATAGACCGTCCCCTGCGTCCTTTGTTCCCTTCATGGTTGCGAGATGACCTGCAAATTATTGCCTTAACGCTGTCGATGGACGAGTTAGTGCCACCCGATGTGTTAGCAGTTACAGGTGCTTCCATTGCTACCTTGATTGCCCAGATTCCTTTTAATGGGCCAATGGCAGCAGTGCGGGTTGGTTTAGTAGGAGATGATTTCATCATCAACCCCACTTATGCAGAAATTGAAGCCGGAGACTTGGATCTAGTAGTAGCTGGTTCACCAGATGGCGTGATCATGGTGGAAGCGGGAGCCAATCAGTTGCCAGAGCGAGATATTCTCGAGGCGATTGACTTTGGTTATGAAGCAGTGCGGGACTTAATTAAAGCGCAGCAAGATTTAATCGCCGAACTGGGTCTAGTAATAGTGCAAGAAGCACCACCAGAAGTAGACCCAACCCTAGAAAATTATATCCGCGATCGCGCTAGTGGCGAGATTAAGAAAATCCTATCTCAATTTACTTTCACCAAACCCGAACGCGATGCCGCTTTAGATGTCGTTAAGAATGAAATTGCGACGACGATCGCCGAACTGCCAGAAGAAAATCCAATTCGAGTTGCCGCAACCGCAAACAGTAAGGCACTTGGTAACACTTTTAAAGATATTACCAAATACTTCATGCGGCGACAAATTGTCGAAGATAACGTTCGCGTTGATGGTCGTAAACTCGATGAAGTGCGACCTGTTTCTTGTTTAGTTGATGTCTTACCAAAGCGAGTCCACGGCAGCGGTTTATTTAACCGGGGACTAACTCAAGTATTATCCACTTGTACTCTGGGTACACCTGGGGATGCTCAAAACCTCAACGATGACATGCAGCTAGATCAGCACAAGCGTTACCTGCATCATTACAACTTCCCGCCGTTCTCAGTCGGGGAAACCAAGCCAATGCGGGCCCCAGGAAGGCGCGAAATTGGTCACGGGGCATTAGCAGAGCGATCGCTAATACCTGTGATACCGTCAAAAGAACAATTTCCCTACGTGATTCGCATCGTGTCGGAAGTGCTTTCTTCTAACGGTTCCACCTCAATGGGTTCAGTCTGCGGTTCCACCCTCGCCCTGATGGATGCTGGTGTACCAATTATCAAACCCGTCAGCGGCGCGGCAATGGGTCTGATTAAGGAAGGCGACGAAGTACGAGTCCTGACCGACATCCAAGGCATTGAAGACTTTTTGGGCGACATGGACTTCAAAGTTGCCGGGACGGATACCGGGATTACCGCCTTACAAATGGATATGAAAATCTCCGGTTTGTCTTTGGAGGTTATAGCCCAAGCCGTCCACCAAGCCAAAGCAGCCCGGTTGCACATTCTGGAGAAAATGCTCGCCTGCATTGACACACCACGGACTGAAACCTCACCTTATGCTCCACGTCTGTTAACAATCAAGATTGATTCAGACATGATTGGTTTGGTCATCGGCCCTGGAGGCAAGACTATTAAGGGAATCACAGAGGAAACTGGTGCAAAAATTGACATCGAAGATGATGGCACCGTAACAATTTCCGCTGTGGATGAGAACAAGGCCAAGAGAGCCAGAAATATCATCCAAGGCATGACCCGCAAGTTGCACGAAGGGGATGTCTATGCCGGACGCATTACTCGGATTATACCGATAGGTGCATTTGTGGAATTTTTGCCAGGAAAAGAAGGCATGATTCACATATCTCAACTAGCTGACTACCGCGTTGGCAAAGTTGAGGATGAAGTAGCGGTAGGCGATGAAGTGATTATCAAAGTACGCGAAATTGATAACAAAGGTCGGATTAATCTCACTCGCTTGGGTATCCACCCAGATCAAGCAGCAGCAGCAAGAGAAGCAGCGGCGGTGAATCGGTAACTCGATTTGGGATTTTAGATTAGATTAAATCTAAAATCCGCGATGCCTATCGTGAAGGCATCGCCGTATGCTTCTCTAATTTGACAAATTACGAATTATTTCAACGACTTTTCTAGTGTTTTTGGCTCTGGTAGAGGTTGACCGTCAGCCAAAGATGATTCAATTAGCATTTCTAAAACTTCTTGAGCATTTTTGAAAGCTTCTTCGTAAGTATCCCCGTGAGTATGACAAAACTCTCCCCATTCAGGAAGACTCACAACAAAACACTCATCTTCATCAGACCACTGAATAATTATTATGTATTTCATATTTACTAAGAGCTGATTCGTAAAGAAAATCTTAAGGATACTCAACTCATTGCTAGGTCTGAGTTTCAGCGAATAAGTACTGTATTGACTTAAATTACTGAAACCTTTATTAGACAAGTACTTTACTTTAGTTTACAAATTAGCTCTAATAGACTCTTTTACTTCTGTATTTCTGCCAACTTCTGTTGAGCAAACTCTCGCACTTCCTTATCTGGGTCATTCGCTGCCTTGTCACGTAACAGTGGTAATGTCTGGGGATGCTGAGGAAATTGCTTGATAATTATCTCCAGTGCAATGCGCCGAGGGTTGGTTTCATAATCGTCCTTACGCTCAAAGGGGTCATTGACAGCGCAGTTGTAGTAAATTTCAAACAACTCAGGCTGATTTCTGAAGTGTTTGGCTAATACTTCGAGAACTGCACCTCGCGCATCTCCCAAATTATCAGCAGTGACGCAGCCTTGGAGAATCGAGTAAGTATCCGGGTCATCTTTGAAATTGCTGGCTAATGCTTCGATGGCGACACGTCGCACATTTCCAGAATTATCAGCGGCGCAGTCTTTGAGAATCGAGCGGGTGTCTGGGTCATCTGGGAAATTGTTGGCTAATACTTTGATGGCTGCACGTCGCACATACCCTTCATTATCAGCAGTGGTGAGGTCTTTGAGAAACGAGCGGGTCTTCAGGTCATCTTTAAAATTGCTGGCTAATGCTTGGATAGCTGCACCTCGCACATCTCCAGATTTATCAGCAGTGGTGAGGTCTTTAAGAATCGAGCGGGTGTCTGGGTCATCTTTAAAATTGCTGGCTAATGCTTGAATAGCTATACCTCGCACATACCAATCATTATCAGCAGTGGTGCGTTCTTTGAGAAACGAGCAAGTGTCCGGGTCATCTTTGAAATTACTGGCTAATGCTTGGATGGCTGCACGTCGCACATACCCTTCATTATCAGCAATGGCGCGCTCTTTGAGCCAATGGTTTTTTCTACCCAATCCAACGCTAGATATTGCAACAATGTAGACTTGCCGGAACCAGGATCGCCTAAAATAACTAGATAATTTTTGCGTTGCTTATCTCGGATAACATCTAATACTGAACGGATTGGCTGTTCAAAATAATTACGTTGATAACGTTCTGTTTCTTCTTGAAGTTTTTCTATTTCAAATTCCGTATCTAATTGATTACTTTCTTGTAGCCTGCAGAGATGTTCTTTAGGTACTTCTGGTAAAACCTGATAAACTTGCCGCACATTTTGCGGGATAAACATTTGCCATAAATTTACCGGATGTTGGCGAGATGTAGTTTCTAAACTATCTAACTTCAGATTGCCGTAGCGTTCACGAATAGTTTCTAAATATCGCGGTAAATTAAAATCCTTGGGAATATCAGCGTTTTCTTTTAAAGTCTTATCAATACTGGATAATTTTTTAATTTCCAAGATATAGCGTAATTCTTCTGAATCCGAAAGAATATCTTGAACTTGTATGAGATACTGTTCTGTAATTGTTTGCCAGTTCAATTTAGGCGGTAGAGGTTCGAGTTGAAGTCTTTTCCAACTATCTGCTAGTGTTTTAAAATCTATATAATCACATTTAATATCAAAAGCCTGACCAAGAATTTCTTTAACCGACTTATCACGGATAAATTGATTGATATCTTCAGCGTAATTTTGAATTTCAGTTTCCGAAAGTTTGCAACGAACCTTTAACTGCTGTTGCATCAGTTGCAAAAATTCGGTCAGCGCCATGACAACAGCTTTTTGAAGCGGTTCTTCTTTAAAGGGAGCAGTTACAGCATTATTAAAGATATGTTTGAGAAAATCTTTAGCGTAGTCCTTGACTAAATCTTTGAAAAATTCTTCGCTGATAATAGTTTTGACAATAAATCCAACCGTTTTTTGACCTATCCAGAGAGTGAACCACTCAACTATCATACTCACGCCTGCTAAGTGCTTGACTACGAGTATATACACCTGTCAGAGAAATCTTTCCAGATTTCTAGATTTTTAGCTTAAAAGCGATGCTGGCTGAAGATTTGTTAAAAATAACTAATATACTATGCATGGATATTAGGAATAATTTTATGGTTCTACAAGTTAACCCCATCCAAAAAGAACCTACTGTTACTTGGGAAGCACTTCCTGCCGACTTCATTTTACCCGACGATCCAGTGGAAAATATTCAACAACCCGCGATCGCTGCTGCGCTTACCGATGCTTTGGGAAGCACAGGACGCATCCAACCCCAGATGCTGATTGGCTCTAATTTTGGACTTGTAGCCACAGTCAACAAAAAAATCGTTGTCAAAGCCCCAGACTGGTTTTATGTCCCTCAAGTGCAGTCTGTAGGAACAAATGTAGTTCGTCGCAGCTATACCCCGAATTTAGAAGGCGGTGCTGTAGCTGTAGTGATGGAATTTCTCTCAGATACAGAAGGGGGAGAACTATCAGTCCGCTCAACTCCGCCCTACGGTAAACTCTATTATTACGAAAAGATTCTCCAAGTTCCAACCTACGTAACCTACGACCCTTACGAACCAAGCATAGAACTACGCTGCTTGCAAAATGGACAATATACTTTGCAGCAAGCAGATAGCAATGGACGATTTTGGATTCCTGAGTTAGAGTTATTTCTCGGAATTTGGCAAGGTGAAAGATTATGCCAAACCATGAATTGGCTGCGGTGGTGGGATACAGAAGGAAATTTGCTGTTGTGGAGTAGCGAACAAGCCCAACAGGAAAGCCAACGCGCCCAACAGGAACGCCAGCGTGCTGATATATTAGCAGCTAAGTTACGTGAGCTAGGTATTGACCCTGATGCGACTTTAAATAGCCCGTTGTAGACATCGCATAACCTAACAAATGCTGGGAATAATAATTTTGGTACATCAGCACCAAAATTCATTCCATGAAACAGCAAAAAAATCACTTCAGCCATCTCACTGCGATTGAAAGAAGTTATCTATCATTTCCGGCACAGTTTTTATTAAATCAAAATCTTCTCCAAGGCAAAATACTAGACTTTGGTTGTGGCTTTGGTAATGATGTTAGATTATTGCGCCAAAAAGGTTGTGATATTACAGGCTATGACCCTTATTATTTCCCAGAATATCCTGATAATAAATTTGATACCATAATTTGCTTTTATGTTTTAAATGTTTTATTTCCCGAAGAACAAACTAATGTCTTAATGGAAGTATCACACTTATTAAAACCAGGAGGCAAAGCTTATTATGCTGTTAGAAGGGATATCAAAAGGGAAGGATTTCGAGAACATTATGTCCACAAAAAACCTACTTATCAATGTATTACAAAACTTCCCTTTACTTCAATTTGCTTAGATGAATATCGAGAAGTATATGAGTATGTTCACTATAATCATCAGCGAAATTCATCTAACTATTGCATATTCTGTAATCCCCATAAAAATCTAAAACTATTAACTGAATCAGCAACAGCTTATGCTATTTTTGATGGCTATCCAATAAATAAAGGTCATGTTTTAGTTATTCCCAAACTTCATGTTAGCAATTATTTTGAACTTCCATTAAAAGAGCAATCTGCTTGCTGGTTTATGGCGAACAAAGTACAAGAAATTCTCAAAAGTGAATTTGAGCCTGATGGCTTTAATGTAGGAATGAATATCAATCGAGCTGCTGGTCAAAATATTATGCACGCTAGTATTCATATCATCCCTCGCTACAAAGGTGATACTGTCTCTGCTAAAAGTGGAATTAGGAACGTTATTCCTAAAAAATAATAGTTTTTCTGTAATGATTCAGGATTCAAAATTATATTTCAATGATGCTAGCGATCGCAGGATACGCTACAGTTGCAGCAATGGAAGCAGCAGCAATTTTGCTTTGAGAAAAAATATTTTGGTAAAAGCTGGAGTATGTCGGCTCAGGCTGGCAATCTCGCGTAATTCAGGCATTTGCAAACCTTCTTCGCCACTATAGCGACTCTCAAAACATTGTGTGTAGATACGGTGGTAAGGAGTTTGTTTTGGTTTTACCTGGGCTGACACAAGAGAAAGCATTTCAGCACGCCGAACAGATCCGGTTATCGTTTCAAGCTGGGCGGTTGGAATCTGAAGATAAACAAATACATACAACGGTTTCAGGTAGAGTGACCGCCTAATTTTGAGATTTTGTTGAAAATATTGCAAAATATTTCAGTTAGGCCAGATTATCTGGATCTATTCCCAGCGCTCTTAATTGTTCCGCCAACTGTCGAACCCGTTGTTCTGCAACATCGGCGCGTTGTGCTTCTTGTTGGGCGCGTAGTGTTTCTTGTTGAGCGCGTTCCGCTTCTTTTTGAGCGCGTTGTGCTTCTTGTTGGGCGCGTAGTGTTTCTTGTTGAGCGCGTTCCGCTTCTTTTTGAGCGCGTTCCGCTTCTTGTTGGGCGCGTAGTGTTTCTTGTTGGGCGCGTAGTGTTTCTTGTTTTACTTGTTCTGCGGGCGTGAGATAACGTTGTCCTTGCTCGTCATACCAATACATCCATTCCCGCGTTACACCACAATAATTTCCTCTTTCGCAACCAATTCCCAAGTTAATTTCTGGTAGCCAAACGGGGTTTCCCTCTTGCAATTCATACTTACCATTAACTAACTTATGTACTTCCAGATGCGGTTTGCGGCGGCGGCGAGAGGAATAAATCACGTAATAAAGTACACCTAAAGCCTCATATTCAGCCAATTTAGTAGTGTATTCCTTGCGATAATTTTGAGAAACTACTTCTAGGACGAAAATCGGTACAACGTTTTCATCCCACAGCACATAACTAGGACGCAGTTCCTCATCATAAAAGCGCTCTACTCCTAAGCTCAAAAACCCATCTGGCACAATTGGCGGTTTATCGGGATGATAATAAATACCCATATCTATCGCAAATAACCAGTCCATGCGCTCTGACCAAAGCATCAGCAAGATCGCCTTCAGCAAGCCTGGTATCAATTCTTGCAGTTCATTATCCACAGGCGTTTCATCAGAGTCTGGTAGTTCCTCGGCTGAGGGCAAGTACCTTGGCAAGTTGTACTCTAACATGGCTGGTTTTCCCAAAACTCAAAGGATATTTGGTTCTATTTAGCTCACCAGAATTATAGCGATTTCTCTGCTAGCAATTAACGCCCATGAATAGTATTGGAACAGGAACGTGCATCAAGCCCAAAATTATTTATGTATTTGAGCTTGAGCAGTTGCCCTAAAATATGTCCATTTGTGCGATCGCAATCTCTATCCCAGGAAAAATTATATGCGATCTAGAAATTTTATTGCGATCGCATAAATCAGTGGTTAGCGCATATTTTTGTCCTACCTAACTTGCTCGCACACGATAAATAACCATCTTGACCTTTTTTGATTATTTTATGGGCAAAGTCACAAGATCGATTCGGCTTCAAGTTGCGATCGCCCATTACCATGATGCACTAAGGCTGCTGTTCCATGTTCTGAAGCACGTAACTCTTTGTCAGAGATTTGTGGCTCCTTGGTATAGACTGAACTTAGTAAGATATTCAGAACTCCACTTGTTTCAGCTTGGCTGACGGCGCGATGTGTAATCAATTCACCTACATTCAGTATCACGTTGTCTTCTGGGTTAAGAATAACACGGGTAACTGGACGACCCAATGCTTGTTTAATCCGTTGATTTTTTATTGCCTGTCTGCTGCGTCCTTGTAACTTTTCTGCCTTCGCTTTCAAGGCTTGCCAGAAAGTGTTGAGATTCTCTTGAGCGATGCTTACTCGATCGTCGAGTTGAACTTTGTTTTCTAACCATCTGTCACTTGCAGTAGAACGGACTGTGGTTGCCAGATTCAGACCGACAGCGTTCAGCAATTCTGCTTCTTTACCGTAAATCTGAGCGCGATTGAGAAGAGATTCTGTCACAATCTGCCCAGATGCCGCAATAATTAAGCCATCGTCAGTACGTACTGTTCGCAGGACTCTGCGCCCTCTTGCCTGCTGGATCGTTACATTTGCTGTCAAGGAATCAACTGAGTAACGCAGACTAGCGGCGCTGCTCTGATTTACGCTGCCAATTCGATTGCCAATAGATTCGTTGCTGCTTGTAAATTGCGGCTGATGTTGGCAGTCAGACTGCCACCCGTGGCTCAATAGAGTTCATCAAGGATACCCAGGCGATCGGCCGCTTCTGCATCAATTAGGGTGACTTCTTGACCCTTTAGTAACAGTACATTCCCATCTGGAGTCAGCACATCCCGCTCAAGACGCTTGCCAATCACATATACTTTTTGTTCGGCAGGATCGACCAAATTGTTAGTCAGGGAGGTAGTTGCATCTCGATTGAAGTCTTGGAGTTTGCTGCTAGAAGCATCAGTTGCGGCTTGCAATTGCTCACCTGCATTCTGGCTTGCTGACTGTAGCCCCCGGTTCACTTTCTCTACCGAGCTTTGTAGTTGCTCATTCACAGTTTGAGCTGCTGTTTGCAGTCTGCGGTTAGTACTCTGGGCCGAGTCCTGCAATTTATCTCCAGTTGCCTGAACGGCTCCTCGGATACCACCAACCTGTTCTTCCATCAATTGAGCAATTTCTGGAGGTACAAAAGCAACATCATCACCAATTTTCAGTGTTTCGCTAGCAGGAACAAACGATCGCCCCGAATAAGCATCAGCAAATACACCGCCAGAAACTTCGTATCCTTCCACCAGTCCACTATGCTCATCAAAGAACAAATCTACCAATCCACCGAGATAAAGTCCCTCTGTAGTTAGAATTTTCTTTTTTTTCAGGACAATATTCTGGTGCAGAATCTCTTTAATTACAGGGACACGATGTGCCTTCACAACCGATTTTTTCGAGTTAACTACGATCGCATCTGACCCGATGGCTTGTACCTCTTGTAGGGGAATCACTTTTGCGTCTCGAAACAGTCCCTTCTCTGCAACTAGAAAACCCAAAAGTTGATTGCGTTCCCGATCGACAATTAAATCGATGATTCGGACAATTTTTTTACCTGTGTCGTAGGTGACGACCACTTTATCGAGAATATCACTACCTTTAAGCATTATATATCCCTGGTCTTTTTATTGATTTGGTTGTTGAATTATTTGTTCGTTAGTAGCCCGAAACTTAAGTTGAAAATATTGTCCTTCTCGTCCAAAACCGGGAACTATATCAATCACACCAAAGTATTCGGAAAGTACCCCAAATATGGCCAGCAGAATGATTAAGCTGGTGATATTCGCTCCAGTATTAGATCGTTGTCCTACTAGTCTAGGCATTTGTTTTTTATTTATTGTTGTTTTCTAGGGCTAACCTTACTGAAAAAATCATACAAGACTATTGATATATTTTTTATCTACAATTTGCCTTGATTAAGTTTAATCTTTAGAAATAAAAAATAAAATTTACTAGTTCTAAAGATAGCTATAATCCGGTTTGCCTTCAATCTTTTGGAAGTAACTATTTTTAGTGAATTGAGCTTTATTCATCTTCAATAGAACATCAAACTTATCAGAAAGCTTTCACGATTTCCTGAGACTATTGCACAAATATTTTATGGTAAGATAGAGGTTTTACCAGAAAGCTAATGGTAATATGCGATACGAACAAATCAAAAGCCGATCGGTTGGTGAATTTAGCGCCTGTTTGGGATAAAAGTTGCAATATTTTGCTTTGACTAAGGGATACCACTTGTGGTATCTAGAAATAGCCAAGATTTGATAGATATAATAGTTACTCGCTTGTTTCGTGGTTGTCTATAGCATTGCCCGATCTAAAGTTGCAGCCCAGTCAAGAATACAGGCATTTTTACCCCACTCAGAAAGTTGCTTCAGCCGATAAAATTTTGGTAACTCTTAACTATTAATAAATATATCGGTGCTTAGTGCTATTAATGCTTTATATTTAGCGACAGGATGATGCAAATAGCCACTCACCTTCAAATACTTAGGAGGCAGTATCCACCGAAAGCAACTCATGCTTTGATACCACCACCAGATAGTGTAAGTTAAGGTTAAGTCGATATTCAAACGAATAATTTTTGCTCAATTGCGACAGATAAAGACTAAACTAAAAAGTCTTGTGCAGCAAAACCTGTAGCTTTAAATGAAGTAATCATGTCTAAGGTTCTTGTCTCTGATTCGATTGACCAAGCTGGAATTGACATTCTTTCGCAAGTTGCAACCGTTGATGTCAAACTAGGTCTAAAACCAGCGGAACTGATCGCAATTATTGGTGAGTATGACGCGCTAATGATTCGCTCTGGTACGCGTGTTACTCAAGAAATCATTGATGCCGGCACCCAGCTAAAAATCATCGGTCGTGCTGGTGTGGGTGTGGATAATGTGGATGTTCCTGCTGCCACCCGCCGGGGAATTGTAGTCGTCAATTCTCCAGAGGGAAATACAATTGCCGCCGCCGAACACGCGCTAGCAATGATTTTGGCTTTATCTCGCCACATCCCCGATGCTAACGCTTCGGTGAAACGTGGTGCGTGGGATCGCAATAGTTTTGTTGGTGCGGAAGTCTACAAAAAAACTCTCGGCGTTGTCGGTTTGGGTAAAATTGGCTCCCATGTTGCTACGGTAGCTAAGACAATGGGGATGAAACTCCTAGCTTACGATCCTTTTATTTCTACAGAACGAGCCGAACAACTTGGCTGTCAGTTGGTGGAGCTAGATTTACTCTTCCAGCAAGCAGACTATATCACCCTCCACATTCCAAAAACCCCAGAAACTACCCACTTAATCAATGCCACAACTCTGGCAAAAATGAAACCCACAGCCCGGATTATCAACTGCGCTCGTGGTGGGATCATTGATGAAGTAGCTTTAGCAGCAGCTCTGAAAGCGGGTAAAATCGGCGGTGCAGCCTTGGATGTGTTCGAGTCAGAACCACTGGGTGAATCGGAATTGCGATCGCTAGGCAAAGAAGTTATCCTCACCCCCCACTTGGGAGCCTCTACGGCAGAAGCTCAAGTGAATGTGGCTATTGATGTTGCCGAACAAATTCGGGATGTACTTTTAGGACTACCAGCACGTTCAGCCGTCAACATTCCTGGACTCGGCCCCGATGTGTTGGAAGAACTCAAACCCTATATGCAACTAGCAGAAACTCTAGGTAATCTGGTAGGACAGCTAGCTGGCGGACGGGTGGAAGTACTCAATATTCGACTGCAAGGGGAACTCGCAACCAACAAAAGTCAGCCTTTGATCGTCGCTGCCCTCAAAGGACTACTTTACCAAGCTTTGCGGGAACGAGTAAATTACGTAAATGCCAACATAGAAGCCAAAGAACGCGGAATTCGGGTAATTGAAACTCGCGATGCTTCCATTCGAGACTATGCCGGCACACTGCATCTAGAAGCCACGGGTACTTTAGGTACTCATTCTGTCACAGGTGCTTTGTTGGGTGAGCGGGAAATCCACCTCACCGACGTTGACGGTTTCCCGATTAACGTCCCACCCAGCAAATATATGTTGTTTACCCTGCACCGCGATATGCCAGGGATTATCGGCAAACTTGGTTCCCTACTCGGCAGTTTTAATGTGAATATTGCCAGTATGCAAGTAGGTCGTAAAATCGTCCGTGGTGATGCCGTAATGGCTTTGAGTATAGATGACCCTTTACCAGAGGGCATTTTGAATGAAATTATAAAAGTCCCTGGTATTCGGGACGCGTATACAGTAACACTATGAGTGCTGAGTGCTGAGTAACGAGTGCTGAGTGAAGAAAAGTTAGGAGTGAGTAATGAGGAGTTAAAAAGAAAACTCCTAACTCCTAACTTCTAACTCCTAACTCCCTCATACTCAGCACTCAGCACGGGCTAAACGCCCCGCTACTGCTAACAGCACTCAGCACTCTAAAGATGGCAAACACCTGGTGGGAAATACAGATTTTATGCGAACCAGACCTAGAAGATACGATCTTTTGGCGACTGGAAGATTTTGGCTGTCGTGGTACGGCTAGTGAAAACAAAGGAAATTCATCTTTAGTCAGGGCTTATCTGCCGACAATTCAAACACAGCTTTTAGATTTAGCAGCGCTGTCGCTATGGCTGCGTCAAGATGCTCTCTGTGTAGGAATTTCATCTCCCTCCTTGCAATGGCAGTTAATTGATGAGGAAGATTGGGCGACTAGCTGGAAACAATATTGGCATCCCCAAGAAATAGGCGATCGCTTCTTAATTAACCCCGCTTGGCTACCATTACCAGAAAAAACCGAACGGTTAGTAATTCGCCTCGATCCTGGTGTAGCATTTGGAACGGGCAACCATGCGACCACTCAGCTATGTTTGGAATCGCTGGAAATGCGACTGAGTGGAGTTCCGCAGTCCTTTGTGGGTAATAGTGGCAAACACGAACATCTGGTAATTGCGGATATTGGCTGTGGTTCTGGTATCCTTTCCATTGGGGCGCTGTTATTGGGTGCTGAGAAAGTCTATGCAGTGGATACTGACCCTTTGGCGGTGCAATCAACTATCAGTAATGGTACGCTGAATGATATTAGCTCAGAACGTTTACTACCTGCACAGGGAAGTGTAGACGTTTTGAAAAAACTAATTGAAAGCCCAGTGGATGGTATTGTCTGCAATATTTTAGCTCATGTAATTATTGAATTGGTTCCAGAAATGAGTGCGATCGCTAAACCTGAAACTTGGGCGATCTTCAGTGGTATTTTACTGGAACAATCTAAAGCTGTTGCTGACGCTTTAGAAGAAAATGGTTGGGTTGTCGCTACCCTGTGGAAACGCAAAGAATGGTGTTGCTTAAATGTACGGCGTTCTTAAGCCAGTAGAAATAAATTATCGCAATCCGCAGATCCCCACTTCTTTAAGAAGCCGGGAGCTTTAAGTAAGTGACATAATATATAGATTAGCCACTATTGACTTTTGAAACTAGCGATGAAAAAACGGCTACAAATCCACAAAAAAGCTGACTCATCCGCTTATTCGTCAGAGCAAAGTCAGTTGCGATCGCATTTTTTAACTAGCCACTCTCAACTTGGCTCCAAGAAGCCTATAGTACAGGCAAAGGTAGAAAATCAGAAATTTCAACAATATCAGTTTGAGGCAACGAAACTCCAAATACAAGCCAAGCATGGCACTATCACGCCAGAGGGACAAGAGCGACTCACTGTATTGCAAACAAAGATGAGTGAGTCGTTGCAGCAAGGTAAGGAACATTCTTCGCAGTTTGGTCATAACCTGAGCAAAATGGCGATAAAACGTGCTGATAGCCTGTCAATAGGAGAAATACAGCCAAAACTGACTATTGGTCAATCAGAAGATCGATATGAGCAAGAGGCGGATAGTGTTGCTACTTCTGTAGTCAACCAAATTAATCGATCTCCTTTGCAAAACCAAGATGCAGGCGTTAAAAACGAACAAGCAAAGTCTGAAGAAATATTAGCAGCAAATAACTCAGCAGATAAAAAACAAAAATTTTTACAAGAATATTCACTAGCTAAAACACTAGTAAATGGTATAGATGACACATTGCCACAAGATAAAATACTGGAACAACTTTTCAAAAACTTTGTAAATATCCAATTTCAATACACAATGGTGAGCAAGAGTCCAGAAACGCTCTTAAAAGGCTCTCCAGAAGGAGATTGTCAGACATTAGCTCGTGCTTTTAAAAAAGTTGCAGAAGAGTATTTTGGCATTGAAAAAATCACAATTGAAAGTATCGCCAAACCTTTTTTGAGTGAAGCTGGAGCTACCCCATACCAAGGGAAAAAACCTAATTGTGATGATGGAAAACGATGGTTTTTCCAAAACCATTATTGGGCTAGCTGGAATGGAAAAATTTATGATGTTTTATTCCTCAGCAATAAACGAACCGAAGCTGATATGGCAAAACAGGTGCAACCACTCACATCAATGTTGATGCCTGAACAAGAATACTATCAAACAGAAAAAGGAAAAATTGTATATCCAATTGTTAATAAGTATTCCACTGTAGAGGTGACTATTTTTGAAAAACTGAAAAACTTTGTTAATAATCTCGGTCGGTTTTTCTCCAATAGCATGAGTACGATAATTAATAAAATTCGGTCTTTATTTGCCCAAGGTGGAAACAACACCAGTGGTTTTGATTCTCTCATGAGAGAACTCGAACACGATAAAAATAATAGTGCGATCGCAAACAACCAAACTCAATAATTCCAACTTGATATTGTAGTGTGGAAATTGCTCAAAAATTTTGGCACTAGGGGTACGAAAAATCTCAGAGCAACGCAAACTTTGTTACCACCGCAGGTATCGCTATCTTTGGTTTCAGAAATAATGGTGGGAAATAATGCAGAATTAAAATATCCATAATCAATCTTTCAGTCCCCCCATGACTACTATTAAGGAACAACTCATTGCTGCGATCGAAACCGCTCCAGAATCGATTCTAGAGGAAACTCTCGACTATCTCGAATATCTCAAAACCAGAAAAAATCGCTCTGGTGTTAAACCAGCAAGTGCCATTATCCAAGATGGCGAACCAATACTGCGTGGCTCCAAAGCTAAAGATTTGCTGAAATTTGCTGGTACCTGGCAAGGTGAGGACTTTGAAAAATGTCTCCAGTCTGTTTATGACACCCGCTCGCAGGCTGAATTCTGATGTATTTGCTTGACACTAATCACTGTAGTCGCATCATCTTCGGTGAACCCAATCTCATCCAACAGCTACAAGCCCATAGCGAAACGGGCGTTGGCACCAGTGTCATTGTCTGTGGAGAACTACTTTATATGGCAGCTAAATCTGAACAAAAAGCCGCCAACCTCGAACGGATAAGGCTTTTCTAAACACTATCGACCTTTACCCCATTAATCTACCAATATCAGACATTTACAGCGATCTCAAAGGTACACTTGTCAACGCATTTGGCCCTAAAGAGAAAGCCGAGCGACGAAAATTCAACATACAGACTTTAGGCTTTGGGGATAACGACCTTTGGATAGCAGCTACTGCAATTTACTACAACCTCACAGTAGTCTCAACGGACAATGATTTCCAACGTATTCACCAGATTCGCCCTTTCGCTTTAGAGTCTTGGGTTTGAACAGCAATATCTAGCTTACTAACTTGGCTTTCACCACTGCCCGGAATTATCTTCTTGTTGCAACCCAATTAACTGTCGCCGCTTCCAAGCATAGTGAAGAATATTAATCCCTAATTCCTGGGCTGTCCGAATGGTCAATCTGGGTAAACTCAAATCTCTATCCAATCCCCAAGCAGTTGCTAAATCTCCAATTGCTAAAATAATTCCTCCACCAATTAACAATTTAATCTGCTGTTGATTAACCATTGGTAAAGCAGCAAATAAGAAAGGTTTTGTCCTTAAAGGATGACTCCGTTGCAATTCTTCTAAAGGTCTTAAAGGACTCTCTAATTGTTGTGCCAAAGCTTGAGTACTCTCAATCAAAGGATTAGCATTTGTTGGTGCATCAACAAAAAGTACACCACCTAAATTTAAGTAATTTCTGAGGGATTCAAATTCGAGACTATTTAAAGAGATAGCCTGTCCACCTGTGAGATAAAGGATATCATAGTCTTGGATATTTTCTGCTAAAGAAACCTGACCTGGTTCATCAGCCCCTCGCAAACTTGGATAGAGGGGTTCTACTGCTTGTAATAAATATGAAAGGCTGAAAAAATTACGCGCACATTCAGGATCGCTATGAGTCGCCTGCGCCATACATACAAGTGCTTGAGGACGCATTTGTGCCTGACGACGATAACGCAAATCAATATTATTATATCCAGGGAAAAAAGCATCCGCAGGTTGGGTAATTTCAGTATGTCCTGGTTGTAGAAGTATTCGACATATTTCTATTTCTGAACTGGCTGGTGTAGAATTTATTTGGTCAATTCGATAAGTTTCTTGAACAATATCTCTTTGCTGTCCGCGCCGCAATTCATCGGGGTCTACATAGCTAACTACTAAGTAAATCATGAGCGGTTCAGAACTTACTACTTCTAAATCGATGGGAAAATCATAAGAAGTCGGTACAACAATTAGATTACCTGCTAAATCAATTGCAATCCCAGGTTGAATTTGCACCCAACGTCCATCTCGATATCTAGCTTCAACTTGGCTTGGGGCAGTTATATCTCGCACGCCTAAACCGCAGACAATTCCTGGTTGATTTAAACTTTGATATTGAGCATTTTGCCGATTACGGTGATATTCATGGGCTGTGCGCCAGCGTTCCGCATTAATTAGTAAGCCGTCTGCTGCTTGCAGGCGTTCAAAGGATTTAATTGGTGGAGGTGGGAAAGGATGAGACATAATTAATTCAAAATTCAAAATTCAAAATTCAAAATTAAGAAAAGCTCAGGCAGAGGTCAGGGAGAAGAAGTTTAAAATTTTATTGACTAGAAGGATTTTCGATAGATAATTCGTATGTGCAAAAAGCAGGTTTTTCTTGTTCTATGATTCTTTGAATAAGTTCTTCGTTGATGATGCCACTAGAAATATTTGAACGCAAACGCACTATAAAATGATATGGTTGTCCGCCTGCTAAAACTGCATTTCCTAATTGTGCATCTCCGATAATGAAACTTGGGCCAAAAGGTTCTGTAATACTAATATGTTTATCAGCTTCATTCGGTAAATGTTCGTCTAGCGGTAAACCAGTATAAAGATGCAAGTAGAGACGCAATCCTTTACGAGTTCCTCGCCAGCGATAAAGTTCTACGGCTCGGCGAATTAAACGCCGTTGTTGCTGGAGATCCCAAACGGAATCTACCTGCCAAGCAACCCAATGAGCCATAAAGGGCAGTAATGCTTGCGGTGCTGTCAAGGGATCGAAGTTTGCCCACATGACGTTGTAACTATCAACTATTGGTTGAAAAGCTTGCTCAAATATTTTCATGAAGCGACCAATAAAGTCCACCTCCCGATACAAAATTGGCAAGAATTCCATGTATGCAGTATAAGGACGGATGTATAAATCGAAATACTCGCTTCTCTCGATTTGTTCGTTGTCCGTACCTGGGTCTATGTGTAGAGTAATTAGGCTGCGAAAATTGAGTGTTAGTTTGTCTTTTTTTCCAGGAGAAATTGCTTCTTGGTCTTCAAAAAATGTGTCGGGAATTGAGAAGTGGAGAACAGCATCCATTTGTCCGCGAGGCGGTATCTCACTGCCTTCTGTACCAATCTGACACCACTGAGATGGAAAGTTTCCTTCAACGCTTAAGCTTACCCGCAAAGGACGTTGTTCTAAGTTTTGTACTTGCACAATCATCTCACTTGGATGTCCAGGATGCAAAAGCAAACTACGTCCAGCTACATCAATATTTTCGGCATTTGCAAATGCTAAACCTGCCACAGGTAAAGCTTCGGGAATTTGCATTGGCGTTAATTGAATGCTTACAGCTGGACTAGAGCGACTTTGAACCATAGGATTGGGGATTGGGGATTGGGGATTGGGGGCAGGGGAGAAATCAATTCAAAATTCAAAATTCAAAATTCAAAATTGAAGATTCAATCCCCATACTCAATGACAAATGACAAATGACAAATCAACGATTAATGATTTGGATGTCGTGATTGGAACGCAGATTTGTATCAGCCCAAGAACATATCAAACCTTCCGATCCCGGATCGATCAATTGTTCTGGGGATGGTTGTCGTCGCCAATTTTCTCCTTGCTTGCGGATGGGAAACAGCAAGACGGGGCCTAAATGACGCACGCCTGGGGTTTGTTGCAGTAATGCGACAATATCTGATGTATAAACTGGTCGCCCAAATGGCCAACCTTTGCCGTCGATTCCTCCAGTTAAGGGATTTAAATATTTATATAGCGATCGCCTTAAATTCCGGCGAATTTCTTCGCTGGCAAAAGGGTTGTTGTAGGCTGGCTCTAGGGCAATTTCTGTTTGTACCGAAACGCCTACGTAATTCGGCTCTTGTAACTCTACTTGTACCCCTAATAAACGTCTTTCATCTAAATAACTCAAAATTTGCTCTTGCAGGGCATTACTCAGGGCAAAATCTTCTGGTGTCATGCCATTGCCTTGGGCGATCGCATCTGTGTTTGCATAAGGAACTACCAGTAAACTAACTATACCAGCTTGTCTGCGAGAATTTGCTGGCAAACACCGGACGCGAGCGATCGCACCAGCACCCGCCTGTTGAGTTAAAACTTCAAAATCTTCAGCAGTGACGGCGCGATCGCGCGTGCGGAGGATGCGGGGAGCCTTCATCACAGCTTGTTCTAGCGATTCGGCATCTGCTCCATTGATTGCTGGTACGCGATTGACCACACTAGCAATATATGGATATGCAGACTTCAAAAACTGAATTGCCCCAGTTTGAACATTGCCTTCTCTACCACCGCCTGTACGATAACTAACCATTCTAATCTCTGCACCACGCGGAGGAATCGCCCCATATTGATGTTCAGACTGGTTATTTTCCAGAACTTGTACAGATGTGTCATCTAGTGATGGTTGCTGAATTCGCGTTGGCGGAGCCTGCCGTAGGCCTCGCACCTGGGTTTGCTGTTTAAGTTGGCTCGGTTCTCGAATCAGCGGCCCAAACTGGATTGTACCAGTGATGGAATCGATGGTGTAATGAAAGTTATGCGGCCCAGAATCAGCAAAATCTCTCACTTCAGTCCACTTTTGCGGCAAACCACCAGCCGGAGTAACTAAAATATACTCATCTTCTCGGCGTTCTAAAATTGGTGCTGTTTGTAACTGGAAACTTTGACCGGGTGTACCATCACTAATTCCCAATCGCTCATCTTGAATCAGCGTACTATGGCTAGCCCTAACAGTACCGCCAATTGAACGCACTGCTAAACCAATAATTCGTGGCGGACGATTGTAACCAGTTTCATTCGCTTCTGTGCTTACAAAGCTACAACGCAACCAGCGACCTCGGTAAGAGGTAAAATTAGCCACAGGCCAAATTTGAGGTAAATGCAGACGTACTTCTGCACCTTGAGACGGGTTTTCACCTTCTTGGGCGATTTCATAAAAACTGAAACCGCGAGTTTTATCATCTGATTCTTGCAATAAAACTGATTGCCAATTTTCCCCATCCCAAGCTTCCCATCTCCGGGGTGGTTGATTGGGGTTAATTCCCGCAGGGGTAGCCGCAGCCCCTTGGAAAATAATTTCTAAAACATTAGCGTCTAAAGGATCGTCAGAATTTATTGCTAAATAAAAGCAGTTACCAGGCTGGGGTTCCTCTTCAAATATCGGTTGTTCATTACCTGTCCAGTAACCGTTAGATTGACGAGTCCAGGAAGTTGTAACTCTTTCGCGCAGAGATTGGGGAATATCTTCGGTAGTTTGGGCAGTTAAGAAATGTTGGATGCGGGGTTTGCCGATAATTAGAGGAGAATCTGTGCTGAAGGTAATCGCTTCTGTAGTTTCAGTGCGGATAGTTGAAGCTTCTAATCCGGCGGGAATCGTGTAGGCTTCGGGTAGTGCAGCGCTTAAATAAAAAGTTAATTCTGTGCGGGCTGGGGCGGGAGGCTGGAGACGAATACCTAGTAATTCTAAAAAAGCAACATAATTTTTTCGAGGTACTTGGTTGAATCTGAGCAACATTTGGTCAGTTAACCAAGCAAATAACTCAATGAGCGTAATTCCTGGGTCGCTGAGGTTGTGGTCAGTCCATTCCGGACAGTAACGAGGAATACGCATAATACATTCTTCCACCAAATCATCAAAGGCGCGATCGTCTAAGTTGGAAGAAGGTAATTTCGGTAAAAAATCAAAGTTCACGATTCCTCCCCAGCTGACACCAAATAATAAGGATAAACAAAACTATAAATATCGGGACTGTCTTTGAGTCGATAATTGATGATGATGTCCACTCTGCCACGCACTGGATCGGGATCGGTGATAACTTCATCGATAGTAATGCGTGGTTCCCAAACTTCTAAAGCTTCCAAGACATAAAGGCGGATTCGCAGTAGGGTATCGCTATTTAAAGGTGCAAACGCCAGTTCCGATAAGCGCGAACCAAAGGTAGGCCGATAAACCCGCTCACCTACACCTGTGCGGAGGATAATCCAAATAGATTCTTTAACTTTTTGATCTTCACGGCTAAGTTGTATCCCACCTTGCACGTTTAAATGCAGTGGATAAGCCCAACCTGTTCCCAAATAGGCTCGATCGCGACCATAAACCATATCTGGCACTTAGACAGCTGTTACATGGATATCTTCAAAGATATCGGCACAGAAGGTTTAAGCCTATTCGCCAAAGGTCGAAGATGAAGAGGCAGGAGGCAGGGGGCAGAGGGAAAGAGGCTTTTGGGATTTTTGCACAGATGCGGTAATCATAAGTGATTAACGGGACTTGATATGAGATAGATTCATCCAGTTCAAAGGTGGATGAACGGAGTTCTGAAGTGGATTCATCCAGTTCAAAGGTGGATGAACGGAGTTCCGAGGTGGATTCATCCAGTTCAAAGGTGGATGAACGGAGTTCCGAGGTGGATTCATCCAGTTCAAAGGTGGATGAACGGAGTTCCGAGGTGGATTCATCCAGTTCAAAGGTGGATAAAAGAGATTCTAACTCCCCTTTGTCCCCTGCCCCCTGCCTCTCCAATCAGCCGCCAATCAAAACAGTGGGATTACCTTTGATAATTTTATTCGGCGGCCCCAATGCTTCTAAAATAGTGTCGCCCATCCGAGAGGCAGGCAGATTGTTAATCAGCACTGTCTGACTACCGTCAATCACAACCCCAGGGCCGTGAGGAGGGATGGGTAGAGGTGTGGCGCAATTATGAATATCAGCACCAGCAGCAGCAGCACTGATTGCACTACCCATAGTAGCTGCTGATGTTGCCTTTGTAGTTTGTTCCGCAGCTAAGGCAGCAGGTGCCCCTGGTGTACCAGCCGCCGCTAAAGTAGCAGCCTCAGCGGCTTGGATAGCTGTATCAGAAGCGGTTTTGGCAGACTGCAAACCTGGTACTGCGGCAGCAAGCACACCTCGCCACGCAGGTAAAGACCCAATCAACACATTGGGACTACCCGGCCCTCCTGTTAAAACTGGGGGTAAGGGGTGCGCTACGTTGTCAGTAATTCTTGCTGCTGGTCTACCCACGACAACCTCCTATAGTGTTAATTACGAATTACGAATTAATTAAGTCGAATCAACGCACCTTTAACTGTAATCGTACCGTTGGCTGAAATATCGATATTTCCGGCAGCATCTAATGACATATTACCTGTTGATTTCACTGAAACAGATTTAGCCATATCGTCCATTTTGATTCTATGACCGCCTTTGGTTTCAATCTCTATGCACCTTTGACTGTCATTAAGATATATTTTGTGACCGTATTCAGTTTCTACGCGAATACCTTTTTTGCTAGTTCCTTTATCTTCTTCAATAAACTGTAGAGTATGACCTACACGAGTTTTAATGGTGCGTAATCTTACACCACTTGTAACTGAATCCCTTACCTTTTCTGGTGGTGCATCCTTGCCATTCCATACCCCGCCAATAACGTAGGGACGATGGATATCGCCATGTTCAAAACCTACTAAAACTTCATCGTTTACCTCTGGTAAACAGTCAAAACCTCTATTTTTGCCTGCTCCCACAGCTACAACTCTCGCCCAGTCACTTGTATGTTCTTCTGTGAGCGTGGGAAACTTAACCTTCACCCTACCCCATGCCTCTGGGTCTTTGTTATCAGTGACAATCCCCACTAATAAAGTCTCAGATGGCTGGAGACGTTTTTCTGGAGATAGAGTTGTGAATAAGCTACCAGAACGTAGTCCCCGCACGCTGAAATAAGTTTCATAAACGCGTTGACTAAAGAAATGGCGGGTTTCTGTAACATAATACTTACCACTATAGCGATCGCCCATACCCTGAAGATTAATAACCCGTCCCGGTCGAATCTCAGGATTCCCTTCTGCTTTGGCATCTGCATAAACAAATTCTCCCCCTAGTTCATCACACAAAGCCTGAGCCATCGTGTCTGCTTGTTTTTTACTGGCAACAGGTTTATCTACAACAATCATTTTGGGAGACTTAAGATTAGAAAATGCATTACTAGTACTACTTCCTAGCCGATTACCTGTCTCGGTTATTTGCTTTTCTTTCTTGGCTGTTCCACTAATCAATTTTTTCTGGGTATAGTCCCAGGCGCGTACTTCTACAGAACTTATCTGTTCAGCACTGGTAACGCGGGTACTAAATTTATTAATATCAACTAGCCATTTTAATGATAAAGAACCCTGAGTTTTTGGTTTGCAAAAATTGAGTTTTTCCTCTGTAATAAATAACTCAAAACCAATGCGAGCAGCCCTTTCTCGCAAAAACTCCATATTGGTTTGATTTTCTTGAAATACATACTTATGAACTTCACCAGTTGCCTCTATATTGCCAAGTTTTATGCCTACTTCTTTAACTATTTGCTTGACTATATCGCTATCAGTTTTATTTAAAAAAGAACGATTATAACGACCTCTGTGCAGACGATGAGAAATATCATAACCGCGAACAATGATATCAGCTTCAGATTTTTCATTGAAGTTAACTTCCATCGCTGTAATTTCGCCTTCAATGAGGAATTCTCCTACTTCCTCTTGGAAGTTATTATCTAGAGTCGTACTAGAAGTAAAACCCAATTTCACTTTTTTCCCAATTTTAAATAAAGGCTCATGTCGCCAAGCTTTGTTTTCTGGTCGGTCAGATGCGGGAATATAGCTGTTATGTATGACTAGCGTAAACATTGCTGGTAAATGAAGGCTTTCTTCGATTGTGATTTGCAACAAATCCTTCATTAATTCAGGAGAAGCCTGTTTTCCATCTATTTGTATTTTAGGTTCGCTTAAATAAAGGCTTTTTTTTGCAGGCATAACTATTACTTTATAACTTATGGAATGTTCAGTAACACCTCTTTGGCTAAAGACGCGATGAATTGCGTCTCTACAAATGGTCTATTTGTCGCATTCTTTTTTCAAATTGGTATTACTTATTTTGTTTTACTCAGTGTTTGTCCTTTTGGATCTCCCGCACGAGCATTGCCTGTAGAAGCAGATTGACGGCCTCCAGGAAGGTTATTCTTATCTACTTCTTGTAAGGCTATATCTACCAGTGCCCTTACTGGCGTACCATCACTCAAAAACATATTTAAAGTGTAGGTTAAACTCGTGATTACACAATAAAAATACTCGTTTCCCCATGTAAATATATAAACAGGTGGTCGTTTATCAGTTGCTTTACTGATAGTTTCTACACCTTTCTTAATTTTATCTATATATTTTTTCATCACCGATTCTTTTGTTTCATAAGTATCATAAAGTAGCTGTTTGAGCGTAAATTTGTAAGGTTCAACGCCAGAAAAGTTTACTTTCGGAAGTAGAGTAGTTCCTCTATTACCATCCTTACTTTCCCACTTAACAGTCCGAGAGAAACTAATATCTGTAGGATTAAACATTAATTCAATATCTGGCGCTTCACCGTTATAAGCTACAAGTTTAGCTTTCTCAAGTTGCGGTTGACGTTTTTGAATAACAATAATTGCTGGACTTGCCATTTGAGTATTTCTCCAAAAATTAATTATTAAATACAAATTTACCAAGGTAATCTACCAGAGGAACCGCCATGTCGTTCTCGCTCAATTTCTATTCGTTGTCGTAATCTGCTATAAACTTCACGAGCTAGAGCTTCAAGATCGGCTGTATCATCTTTATCATCTTCTTGAGAAAATGAGGATGCGCTCTCTATCGTCTCAGTTACTGGTGCTATTTCTCTAGATATGTCGGGTGGAATAACTTCTCCACCATCAGCAAAGCCTCTAGGTGAAGGAAGATGTTTAGCAAAAACTTGTGGTGATTCTGAAACATGAGAAAATTCATAATTTTGGCTATTAAATTCTCCATCATTAAAATTAAAGCTAGTGAATTCATCGTCATTTCCATTTAGTAAATCTTCTACACTTGACCATTGAGAAGGTGTATTTGACCATTGGGAAGATGTCTTAGTGCTAGAATTTGTTTTGCGGAAAATCAGGGGAGGTGATGAGTATTGAGGTGAGGATTCACCTACATGAATTGTTTCATTGTGAAGGGTATGAATCTCTGGAGAATTGAGAATAGAAAGTTTCTGTTTATTAATATTCAACCCCAAGGAAGAAGGAATTAAAGAATTGGATATCTCAGGTGAATCAGTCTCAGCATTTTTTAGCTGTAATGAAGTGTCTGGAAAAGAATCGACTTTAGTCGGAGTCTCTGGAGAAATTGTTTCTTCTGGTTCTGTAAGATTGGGTGTCTGTAAACTTGGAAGGATAATATCTTGGGGTGTTCCACCCGTGTTGATGTGATGTAGTAGGGGTAGATTCTTCTGTGCATCTCTAGTATTAATCACAAACTCCCCAGGCGTAAGCATTGCAGGTACAGTATCGGAAGATGCTATCTGCTGACGATTTTCAACGCGGGAATCTGTTACGTGGCCACCAGTAGCATAACCTTTAGGTGCTGGCAAATTTTCTGCGATCGCATTTTGCTCAATTTGAGGTAGTGTGTTTACCTCATTTTCTGGGGAGATGGGATTATCTGAGGTATCAACAAAGGTTAATATTTCAGGATTTTTTTCATTTGTTACCGCAGAGGTAAATTCTGATTTTATTATTTGTTCATTATCAATAATTTCCCTAAAAATACTCGCAGTTTCACCAATTTCAGGCGATGTGGCGCTAATTATTGGTGTTTCACCAATTTCAGGTGATGTGGCGGTAAGTGGTGCGATCGCAGTTTCACCAATTTCAGGTGATATGGCGCTAATTATTGGTGTTTCAGCAATCTCTGGCGATGTGGTGAGAAGTGGTGCGATCGCAGTTTCACCAATTTCAGGTGATATGGCGCTAATTATTGGTGTTTCAGCAATCTCTGGCGATGTAGTGAGAAGTGGTGCGATCGCAGTTTCACCAATCTCAGGCGATATGGCGCTAATTATTGGTGTTTCAGCAATCTCTGGCGATGTAGCGGAAAATGGTGCGATCGCAGTTTCACCAATTTTAGGCGATATAGCGCTAATTATTGGTATTTCACCAATCTCAGGCAATGTAGCGGAAAATGGCGCGATCGGAGTTTCACCAATCTCAGGCGATATGGCGCTAATTATTGGTGTTTCAACAATCTCTGGTGATGTGGCGGTAAATGGTGCGATCGCAGTTTCACCAATCTTTGGCGATATAGCGCTAATTATTGGTGTTTCAGAAATCTCTGGCGATGTAACGGTAAGTGGTGCGATCGCTGTTTCACCAATTTCAGGCGATATGGCGCTAATTATTGGTATTTCACCAATCTCAGGCGATGTAGCGGAAAATGGCGCGATCGCAGTTTCACCAATCTTAGGCGATATGGCGCTAATTGTTGGTGTTTCAGAAATCTCTGGCGATATGGCGCTAATTGTCGGTGTTTCAAGAATCTCTGGCGATGTGGCGGTAAATGGTGCGATCGCAGTTTCACCAATTTCAGGTGATATGGCGCTAATTATTGGTGTTTCACCAATCTCAGGTGATGTGGCGGTAAGTGGCGAGATCGCTGTTTCACCAATCTTTGGCGATGTAGGAGTAATTGTTGGTATTTCAACAATCTCAGGTGGTACTAAAATGGACTGACTTTCTGTAAACTCGTTATTAGTACTCTCAAGATAGCTGTCACGTTGCAGTGAAGTCAGATTTGCTGAAGCATCTGAGACATTAACCACCATAGCAGACTGTGACTCTGAAATTACTAACGGTTCATGATTATCAGAGTTTCTGAATAAATGAGGTGTGTCTTCAATTTCGGCTGAAGTAGGTGTTAGCTGAACAGGTATACTCGCTAGAAACTCACTTGAAACACCGGAATCAATTTCTTGTTGTATTGCAATAGTTTTTTTTGCAACTGAAGACTCAGAATTAGGTACAACAATATGCTCTACTACAGTATTTTCATCATTCGCCAAAGGATCGGTTAAAGTAGTTACATCATCAAAAGCGGGTGAGATAAGTGTTGACGGCAAAGCTAGAGAATTTTCAACGACAGCATTATCTAGTCGCAATGTGGGTATTTCCAAATTAGCCTCAACAGACAGAGGCTCATCTGATGATAATAAGATATTTTCATTGCCATTAATATTAATATTTTTTTGAGCAATCTTTTTAGCTACAGATGATTTTGCTGCTTTTTTAGATTTGGATTTGGATTTTTTCTCAAGTGGCTTTTGAGGTTTATTTATTTTTTTTGATTTAGATTTATCTTTAATATTTAGTTGTTGTGAGGTATCATAACTCTTTTTTTTATCAATCCGATTTGGCAGTATCTCTGGAATACTGTCTTTTGCTATTTCATTATTATTAACATAACTATTTTCTGGTAGAGCTATTGAATCAAAAGAATCAGATTCAAGTAATGGAAAACCACTATTTATATCTTCGTTATCCCAACTATCCCAATTTATTAATGATTGTATCGATGGTTCATATTCACGAGATAAGAAAAATTTAGACGATTTAGCTAATGGTAGTTTAGTTTGTATTGGGCTAATAAAATTACTTCGTGAATGCAAAGAATGAGACTGTTTGCTCAATCCCATTCTTTCAGGACTAGATAAAGATGATATTACCCCAAGGGGATGAATATTGTTTCCTAGTGGAGATTGAATAATTTGCATAGTTATGATTGAAAAATAGCCAATTAGCTAGAAACGAAATATCCACTTTTTTGATTCCGTTGTACAGAAGTGCCTCCTCCTGTAGACCTTGCAACTTGTAAGCCTTCATAAGCTAAAGTTAATTCTTCAATGGCAACTGCCTTACCATCTGCTTGGAGTGCAGGTGTTTTCCAGGTTATAGGAATAGCACCAATCAAAGTCCAACTCATCATCGTTTCACCAGCTTGATTAAAAATCAGAATATTGACATTGCGTCGAGATGTTTTCTTCTGTTCATCAAAAACTGCATTCATCCAGTTCCAAAAACCTGGATGATCGGTAACTCCACGTTTAAGAGTGATGTCTGCAAATTCTGTATGACCTAAATAAATTCTTTGCTGGTCGTTGACACCACCTTCCTGAAAAACATTTTTCTTAATTTGAATACTTAATCCTGAACATTCCGCAAAAGATGCAGCAATAGAACTATCTATTTCTACATAGAAACGATTAGTAGTGACATAATTTAATTCATGAGTAATGTTGCCATTATTAGCGCCTGTAGCCATCACAACCACCTTTGAGAATCATAACTACCTACCCTTTCGCGCTGCGATCGCAAATCTTCTAGCAAAAGTTTATATACGTGTTCTGTAAGCTGGTTCATCAGCCGTGAATCGTTGAGGTATTTACCCGCAGCAATAGCTGCCTTGCTTGCATCAGATGCCGCCGGAACCCCAGCGTATCCAGCAGTACCGCCAACATCTCCATCGAAGATGAAAAAATTTTGTTGCTGTTTTGAGTCCATAAATAAAAAAACTCTCCCTAAATCCAGGCTAAAGGTAGTGCATCAGAATCAAAAGTAGCCAAAAGTCGAACTTGCTCTTTGCCTGGATTTAGACTTTGGGTGAATTGTGTTACAAGTGCGATCGCAGTACTCTAGATGTTAGTAACAGCAAAATATCTAGTTACAGCTTGGGCAACAGGAGAAGAAAATGAGAGAACACGTCAGTCGGCAGAAAAAAACTACTACAGGCTTCTCAATTCCATCCCTGAAACACCCAACACGCGGCTTTGGTTTGGAGTCGTCGGCAATTTCACGCCAAGCGGTTCCTGAAATACAACCACTCCACAAACCAGTTACTCACGATATCAGTCGCATACCACTGCGTACCCAAGCAAAACTCTCAATTAGCCAGCCTGGAGACAAATACGAACAGGAAGCCGATAGCGTCGCACAGCAAGTAATGCAAACAATGGCGCAGCCTGGAAATCCCCAGTCTATCCAACGAGAAGCATTGCCAGAGGATGAGGAAGAATTGCAAATGAAACCTCTGGACATTAGCACATTGCAACGAGAAGCATTGCCAGAAGATGAAGAAGAATTACAGATGAAATCTCTGGACAATCGCACACTGCAACGAGAAGAAGTGCCAGAGGATGATGAAGAATTACAAATGAAGTTGATGGTGCAGCCTCAAGGTGAGGCTTCTATAGCTGCTGCGCCAGACCTGGAAACGTCCATTAACCAAGCTAGGAGTGGTGGACAGTCGATGGCAGACAATATCCGCGAACCGATGGAGGTGGCATTTGGCGCAGATTTTAGTAGGGTGAAGGTTCACACAGATGGTCAATCTGACCAGTTAAATCGGTCAATTCAGGCGCGGGCTTTCACGACGGGACAAGATGTATTCTTTCGTTCAGGAGAATATAATCCTGGGAGTCGGGGGGGGCAGGAGTTGCTGGCGCATGAGTTGACCCATGTTGTGCAACAGAATGGGGGAGCAGTGATGCGATCGCCTTTACTACAGCAGCAGTTATCGCAACACCCCGTCATTAAAACCCCTTCTGCATTGGCGGGCGATCGCACGATCCAATTAAACGGGGACGAAGAGGACCAGGGAATTGCCGGGCGGGTTCGCTCACGCGCAGATTACAACAGGATGACCAAGCGCCAAAAAGAGTTATACGGTGGTATTGACGGGGACAGGGGGCGGCAGAGTCGCAGAGATGCAGTCAGTCAGAAGCGAGAAGCAGATCGCGTAAAGTTACTGGAGCGTAACAGACGCCATCTGTGGGACAACAAAACTCGTCCGTCATTTACCCCTGATACGTGGAACACCATGCTTGAGTCAGTTGAGAGTAAACAACGAGGAAACATCATAGTATACGAGTGCGAGGATGGCACGTACTGTCCGCTTAAGAGTGACCGCATAGGCAAGGAACCGTATGTTACCCTAGACCACAAAAAAAACTGGAAGGAGTATATATATGATAATGCCCAACCCGAAGACGACGGTGAGATCGCCAAAAAATCAGCCAGTGACGCGTATAACGATACGAATAACCTAGTGGTAATGTCCAACGTGCGAAACTCGGCAAAGAACGGACCCAAGGGTATGTTCGACTGAAACTACGCACGCTGTGCGATCGCCATCTTGTCCCAAATGTTTTAAAAGTGCGATCGCCCGATCTTGTAGGGTGCGTTACTTCGTTAGCGCACCGAACCAATAATTTGGTGCGTTACGGCGTAAACAACCAAATCGCCTGTCAAAATATCCAAACACGAACGCCTAACGCAGCCTACAAGAGATATTAATTCGGCATGATTGAAATTCACAATTTAACGCAGGGAAAGCAGAAGTTGATACAGACTGCGCGAAACACCGAAACGTCTTGGCAAAAGTTAATTCCAAGAAGGCGATCGCCACGATCCAACGCTTGGACAATTTCAGCCAGAGGCGATCGCCTTTATTGTATAGCAACAGCCAAAAAGGTTAGGACATTAACAGATGATAAAATTTAGACACAAAAAGGCTTTTCACCCAGTCCCTAGTCCCCAGTCCCTTGCTATAGTAGCGACTGTCTGAATAGTGTTGCGTAGGCAAAGCTTGTCGTAGACATCGCCCATGTATAATTGTTGATAAAATACGATCGCCAATCTTGTAGAGTGCAAAATAGAATCGGGTTCCCGAAGATTTAGACTTTCGATAAATTGTGTTACAAGTGCGATCGCCACGATCCAACGCCTGGACAATTTCAGCGAGAGGCGATTGCATAAAATAGATTTTCGTACAATTTAGACTTTGATGCATTGTGTGGTGAATGCGATCGCGATGTTATTGTTAAAAAACTCCATAGCCCGTATATTCCCGCATTTCAGGAGATTGAAATCCTAGAACAATATCATCTTTTGGAACCCCTCGCTCTACAAGTTCTTGAGCCACTCTCATTTCCGTCATATTCTGCTCAATTGAAATTTTTCCCTGTTTAATATCCAAATGTAAAACACAACCATAGACTCGCCGATGACCATCCCATCCCACATTCATAACCATGTAATGGTCTTGTTTTGTATCAAAAACAGTGTAACAATCAATCTGACCATTTGCGATGGGGATAGCAGCATAAGCCGTCAACAAGGACTGAATGATATGGCGATTAGACTCTAGGGTATCCATTGTACAATTACCTCTTGAATTGGGTCATAAATAATTTGTTTAATCTGATATCTCTCTACAGATATTTGGGCAAATTCCCGCTTGAAAAAAGCTTCATAAACACCTATAGGCACTGCCAAATAGAGAATGCGAGTTGGATCGCTGATTTCTAAGGCAAGCCGATAATTCAAAAACTGTCCTAACGCAGCATGATAATCTGTTAGTGGTGAATCACTCAGGAACGTTTTAATCTCAACTGCAATTTTTTCTTCACCCCGCTCTGCTGCTAACAGTTGCTCTGCACCTAAATCTATTTCAAACTTAGTTCCGCCAACTTCCAGTCGCAGAGGATCATCGGTTATCTTCCACTACTCCTTTTCTAAAGCAATTCTAACCACAGCATGAAATTTATCTTTAGCTGGCATTGTTAACGTTTTCTGATTTACTTAACATTTTAGTGCGATCGCCTTTATCGTAGCGACTGTCTAAATAGTGTTGAGTAGGCAAAGCCCGTCGTAGACATCGCCTATGTATTATTGTTGATAAAGTGCGATCGCCAATCTTGTAGAGTGCAAAATAGAATCAGGTTCCCGAAAATTTATACTTTCGATAAATTGTGTTACAAGTGCGATCGCAGTACTCTAGATATTATTAACAGTAAAATATTCATCTAGCTACTGCTTGGGCAATCTGGAGAAGAAAATGAGAGAACATGTCAGTCGGCAGAAAAAAACTACTACAAGCTTCTCAATTCCATCCCTGAAACAACCGATACGCGGCTTTGGTTTGGAGTCGTCGGCAATTTCACGCCAAGCAATTCCTAAAATACAACCACTCCACAAACCAGTTACTCACGATATCAGTCGCATACCACTGCGTACCCAAGCAAAACTCTCAATTAGCCAGCCTGGAGACAAATACGAACAGGAAGCTGATAGCGTCGCACAGCAGGTAATGCAAACAATGGCGCAACCTGGAAATCCCCAGTCTATCCATCGAGAAACATTGCCAGATTCAGAAGAATTGCAGATGAAACCTCTGGCAAATTCTATCACTCCTTTAGTGCAACGAGAAGCATTGCCAGAGGATGAGGAAGAATTACAAACGAAATCTCTGGACAATCGCACACTGCAACGAGAAGCATTGCCAGAAGATGAAGAAGAATTGCAAATGAAATCTCTGGACAATCGCACACTGCAACGACAAGAAGTGCCAGAAGATGAAGAAGAATTGCAAATGAAATCTCTGGACAATCGCACACTGCAACGACAAGAAGTGCCAGAGGATGAGGAAGAATTACAGATGAAACCGATGGTGCAGCGTCAGGCTAATGCTGGAATGGCTGCTGCGCCAGACCTGGAAGCCTCCATTAACCAAGCTAGGGGTGGTGGACAATTGATGGCAGACAATATCCGCGAACCGATGGAGGTGGCATTTGGCGCTGATTTCAGTAAGGTGAAGGTTCACACAGATGGTCAATCTGACCAATTGAATCGGTCAATTCAGGCGCGTGCTTTCACAACCGGACAGGATGTGTTCTTTCGTTCGGGAGAATATAATCCTGGGAGTCGCGGGGGACAGGAGTTGTTGGCGCATGAGTTGACCCATGTTGTACAACAAAATGGGGGAGTATTAGATACCACAAATGTGCAGCGAGTGTGGGGAAGTGGACTACCTGCTAGTGTAAAAGCACCCCCTACAGAAGACCAAAAAGCCAAGGCAAATGCCGAAGAGCAGGAGAAAAAAAAAGCCCAAGAGCAGGAGCAGCATCAACAAGAAGTACAGAGTTTCATCAATAAAATTGAAGACTTTATACTAAAGGATGATGGAACAGCTGATGGGACAAAGACGGGAAGATGGAATTATTTTCCAACCTTTAAGATTTCACAGAAAATTTGCGATGACGTGATTAACGCATGGAGGGGAAAAAGCGGACAGAACTACCATGTGCTTGACAGTCACAGAAATAATGAGGGTTATATAAATTTTTTAAGGAAAGATCCCAAAAAATCATCTTCTACAAAATCTGTAAACGCGAATATCCATGTATACATATCCAATTAACACTTAGCCTTAACTGAAGCGTATTGCCTCTAATTCTTCCCTTACAGATAAAGGCTGATACCCCAATGCAAAAGCTTTGGAACTATCCAAAGAAACATCAGTTGGTCTAGGTGCTGCCATTTTCACATCTTGTTGCCGACAGGATTTAAGTCTAGTGGCGGGAAGTTGCAATACTTCTACTAATATCTGTCCAAAATCATAACGTGAAATCCGCTCTTTGCCACCTAAATGAATGATGCCATTAACTTTTTCTAATGCTAATAAAAGTCCTTTGGCGGCAGTTGTCCCACTTACTGGTGTGCGAAATTCATCTATAAATAAATTTAGTTCTTTTTCGGCTTGTAAAGTTTGAATAAATGGCTGAATAAAGCTTTTCGCTGTGGGTGTTGCTGCACCAAACATCAACGGCATTCGACACACTGCGGTCATAGGATATCTTTCTAGCATACCTGCTTCTGCGATTGCCTTTTGCTCGCCATAAAGATTGACAGGACACACGGCATCTGTTTCTCGATATGGAGCATTTAAACCATCAAAAACTAAGTCGGTTGAAGTAAAAGCACAAGGAATAGAATTATCCGCGCAAAGTCCGGCAATATTGCAGGATGCTATCACATTAATTGCGTGCGATTCTTTAGGGTTGGTTTGACAAAAATTTGGTTGCGAATGTGCAGCAGTATGAATAACTGCTGCTGGTTTGACATGATTAAATATACGTTTCAATTCCTGAAAATTTGTTAAGTTTGCTTGTAAAATTTTCATATCAGTAATCTCTAAAGTATGGGATAAATAAGTGCCATAAATCTCCCATTCTTGTTTTGCAAGCTGGCAAAGATGCCATCCTAAAAAACCGCTTGCTCCGGTTATTAATAATCTTTTCATATTTTATGTAAAACTAAAGTTCTATTTGATAATTCATTTATTTGTAGATATATTAACCTGTGTTTTTATCGCGATCGCAATTACTTTAAAATTCTTTCCGTAATTTATTGTGTAGCTGATGTATCTTAATAATGCCAGCACTTTACGGGGATTTGAGGGCAGGTTCTATGTCTAAAAATAAAAATATATTTGACGGATTGAATTTGACTATTGGCTTTATTGGTGCAGTGGCGGGTGTTGCTGGTTTAGCTTTGGCATACCTTGTTGCTACTGGCTGGACTCCAGAAACACCAGGCTTCGGTTCAAAAGACCGCTTTTCTTGTGCTTTACAACCTGATACACAAAACGGCGGTGAAGTGTGGACAGTGATGTATCGTAACGATCGAGGCAAAAAGCCTTGGCTAAGGATGGTTAACAGCTTTGGTGATGACTGGGATACACAAAAACGCTGCGATGTAATTGCTCAACGATTAGAAAACTTTCGCCAAGATGGTTTAATTGGTTTGAGTTCTCGTCTTGACCCAAAAACACCCAGCCAATCTGTAATCTGCGTCAATACCAAGCTAGACCGCAACAATTGCAATCTGTTGGTGACTCTCAAAGTTAATGCTAATGGCTACGACTCGCTGCGACGGATGACACAAGCTTTGAAGAATGGTACTACTGTTGAACAAGGTTCTGGTTCTCCAAGTGTTATCTTCAAATCCTCTGAGATTAATTTTGAAAACTATCTGGCGGCTGAGGATATCAAGGCTGGCTCAACTGCTATTAAATAACATTAATTTATTTTTAGGCTTAAATTTAGGTCTAATTTGACCGCCCAAGCAGCTTCAGCAAACTCTTGCGATTATCAATCGCTAATTGAAAATCAGGTTTGATACTAATTGCTTTGTCGTATGATTTGAGCGCTTCAGAATACCGTTGCAAGTTCTTTAGGGAAACACCTCGGTTATTCCAAGCTTCATGGAAGTCAGGTTTGATGGCAACTGCTTTATCATAAAATGCGATCGCCTCAGAATCCCGTTCCAATTTTCCTAGAGAAAAACCTCGACCATACCAAGCGTCCTGATCGTCAGGTTTGATGACGGTCGCTTTATCATAAGATGCAAGCGCCTCAGAATAGCGTTGCAACCTCTCTAGAGAAACACCTCGATTATGCCAAGCTAGATGGTAGTCAGGTTTGATGGCAATCGCCTTATCATAAGATGCGATCGCCTCGGAATAACGTTTTAAGTTATCTAGGGAAATACCTCGACTATGCCAAGCGTCCTGATCGTCAGGTTTGATGGCAACCGCTTTATCATAAGATGCGATCGCCTCGGAATAACGTTGCAAGTTAGCTAGGGAAACACCTCGGTTATTCCAAGCTAGATGGTCGTCAGGTTTGATGGCAACCGCTTTATCATAAGATGCGATCGCTTCTTTATACTTTTGCTTGACAAAGTAATTATTGCCTTCATTCCAAAAATCTTCCGACTTTTGGGTAATCTCCGCTTGCTTCACAACTTCAGTCAAATATGTATTAATCGGGATACCCCATTTGAAAGTGCCATCGCCAGGTTGTGAATTAGCAATTGTTGTAGACTGCTGTTGTGGTGGTGGTGTTTCACCTTTAAGTTCAGCTTGTCTAATAAGTTCTAATTCGGTAAGCCCATGCACTGCAATCACTTCTCCTATTGCATTCATCGCTGGGCCCCCACTCATCCCTCCTGCGGTTGTTGCACTATAGGAAATTCCATAGCCATCGGTTAGGCTGTCAATTGATGATACTGTACCGACAATAAATTGTCTCTTTAAACTATTACCAGGAAAACCAGTGATGTAGATGCTATCTCCCAGACTCACTTTGTCAGAATCACCCAAGGGGAGGGCTTTATAAAGACAGGTTCCACCATCAGGTTTAAATGTCACTACAGCTAAATCTTGCTGGGGAAAGCGTGTGATATCTGTTACTGTCCAGATTTTTTGGTCGTTGGTTTGTAATTGTAATTTGGCGCTGGGTGGTACTACATGACGCGCCGTAAGTACGGTACAGACTTCTTTGTTTTTTCCTGGCACAAAAAATCCTGTACCTTGTCCTGGTTTATCTGCGTAGTTGATTAAAACCACACTTTCTTGCGCTTCTTTGGCAATCTCTCCAGGTGTTTTGCGGCTGTTAATACAGCTGGTTAGAGATAAAGCGATAAAACCAAAGGTAGCATACCAATACCAAGGTATCATACCGTACCTGTATAATTTAATGGTTTAACTCATTTTGACTTGTCTTTTATTTTAAAGTAATTGATCTTACATTTTGCACCGGACGATTAAAATCGCTGCTACAGAGGGTATGCACAGGAATATAGTGGACTTGGACTTTAATTTACGCCCAGTAATGATTACAAAATACTATTGCAGTAATTCCTGAAACTGCTTTTTACTACGCACTTTGCTAAAGTCTGGGTCAGTTTTTGCTAACTTCTTGTATTTATCAGGAACAAGCTTGATTGCTTTGTCTAGGTTCTCAATTGCTAATTCCAGATTGCTTTGCAAAGCATAAGAGCAAGCTTTGTTGTAATACGCTTGGTGCAAATCTTGCTTGATGGCGATCGCTTTATTATAAGATGCGATCGCATCTTGGTAGCGGTGCAGCTTTGTCAGAGCTATGCCTCGGTTAATTAAGGCTTCATATTTGTCGGGTTTGATCGCGATCGCTTTGTCGTAAGATGCAAGAGCATCTTTGTAGCGTTGCAACGATGTTAAGGCAATGCCACGATTATACCAAGCTTCATATTTGTCGGGTTTGATGGCGATCGCTTTGTCGTAAGATGCAAGAGCGTCTTGGTAGCGTTGCAACGATGTTAAGGCTATGCCACGGTTAATCCAAGCTTCAGGACTCTCAACTTTGATGGCGATCGCTTTATCATAAGCTTTTATGGCATCTTCATAATTTTGTCTATCTAATAAATTATTACCTTGATGAAAGTAATCTTCTGCTTTTTGGGTAGCCTTCGCTTCTATGAAAAGTTGGGTTACATTGCTTTCTTGGACAACCTGTGTAGTATTTTCTGCCGATGAGTTTCCCCCACCACTACAGCCAAATGTCAAGAAAGCTATCAAGCCAGATGCAACGAAGCAGTGCCGAAAAACCATGCTGTACCTACAAAAATTATTAGATGATGTTCAAATTTGTTAGTTTTTTGAGTATTATCAAAATACACTAGTTTTTACCCATTAATTTACTTATATTTATTTTCCCAAAAAGTTTTGTTGACGATGCATAAAACTTTATCAAAATCAAGCGGATATAATAATATCATATTAAATACACATAAAGCAATCGCTTAGAACCTGTTTTACTCAAAAAACAATTATTTGTGTTGCTATATATATTGCGTAGCTGTGACTCGTCGTAAACATCGCACTCGTGTAGTAATTTACTCTGATAAAAAGCTTCTTCAAACCACAAATGCCGACGGTATAAATTAGCCAGGAACGCAGAGGTGAAGACAGAAGTAATATCAGAATAGTTAGTTTTTCCAACCTCTATCTCTATTGACTAATTTGATTTTTTGCTTGAAAATAAAATTCAAAGTAAGCTCTAAATATTGATAAATCGTAGAAATAATTTATATTAAATATATGGCAATTTAGAGTTTTGATATTACTTCAAAACTTAGTAGCAGGAAAAATTCTCATAAAAATTGCTAGTGCATTCATAATGCCATGAGATAATTTTTGGCATTAAAATTGCATATTTTGTATTCATCATTTTTTATTTAGGATATAAAAGTATGTCTCTTTTCTCCCCTGATGGTCGGATAAAAGTTAGCAACACGACAACTTCTCCATTTAATGCTGTAGGAAAAATGAGAATAAGTTGGAAAGGCCCAGATGGGGTTATTAATACTGCTGATGATATTATCATCAACGGTTCTGGCGCCATGATTGATTCCTACCACTTTTTAACAGCAGGACATTGTGTATATGATACGAGATATGGAGGTTGGGCAGATAAAATTGAGGTGATGCTTGGTTCTAAAGGAAATATCATTGCTGGTACAAACCGGGCTGATTATGAATATTATAGTGAAGCTAAATCTGTTTATACACGTTCTTTTGATGGATGGACTCAAGGAGATCAAACTAAAAGCGAAACTTTTCAATACGATATAGGATTAGTTACTCTTGACCGCAATATTGGAAACTTCACTGGCTGGTTTAACTATGGATATGACGATAATCTCAGCAGTGGAACTTTAATGAATGTCACTGGATACCCATCTGATAAATTTGATTCCAATAGCGATGGGAAATTTGACAACTATGATATGTGGACTCAGAGTGGAAAAATCACAAGTACAACTGACTCGATCTTGCGTAGTAATGAGCTAGATATCCTACCTGGAAATAGTGGAGGCCCTCTCTGGCTTAATAATTCCAACACAAATAAACCAACTATTTATGGAGTAGCTTCAAATGAGACAACCAGCAACAAAACTCCGCTTTACAACGAGTTCGCCCGAATTACAAGCACTCGATCTAATGAGATTCAAAACTGGATCGACCAAGACAATACCGCGCGCCAACCCACTGACAAAGCTGATTTAGTAGATTCTGATGTGTGGTTTAACACCACTCTTGGAAGTTTTAGTAATAACATTATCAAATATGGGGAAAATTTCAGCATCACAGTCTATCCTCGCAACAATGGTACAGCCGCGACAGGCACTTTCTCGGTTTCGTTTTACGCTTCTACTGATGCCAATATTACTGATAATGTTGGTTCTCATTACTTAATTGGTAATACAACTATTTCTTCGATTAATCCATTCAATTCGGGAACAGCGACTTGGAGCGGTGCGTTTCCTAATATCCCAATTGGAAATTACTATGTTATTTCATTTCTAGATCCAACTAATTCAATCCAAGAGTTTGATGAAAGTCTAACCAGCAACCAAAAGGTATTTAGAACTTTACTCACTGTTACCAATAATACGCCTACTTCGCCAAATATGACCGTTTCATCAACTGTTAGCTCGCCTTTATCAGCCAATGAAGAAAATCTCACTTTTACAGGTGCAGATGATATTAATGGGACTGGTAATACTAGTAATAACAATTTAAATGGTGGAAATGGCAATGACATCCTTATAGGGGGAAGTGGTAATGATACTTTTGTTGGAGGTTTAGGTAACGATACCCTAACGGGAGGAACTGGATCTGATGTTTTTACTATTAATACCCCTTCTGAGGGTATTGATAATATTACAGATTTTTCGTCCTTAGATGACACAATTTATGTTTCTAAAATCGGGTTTGGAGGTGGACTTAGTGAGGGTATACTTCAAGCCACGCAATTTTTTATTGGTTCAGTAGCAGAAGATAGTAGCGATCGCTTTATTTACAACAATAATACAGGAGGTTTATTCTTTGATGCTGATGGTACAGGCTCATTCAGTCAAATCCAAGTTGCTCAACTAGCAATAGGTCTAGCTATGACTAATACAAATATTTTCGTGATTGCCTAAAGAATCCAGGACTTATACCAATTCAATTAATGATTGCAACACATCCTTGAGTAAAGACGCGATAAATCGCGTCTCTACAATAGACTTCTTGGCATTTGTCGGGGTAAAGAAACTCAAAATTTTTTCCCTTTACCCTTTTCCCTTTACCCTTAGAGTGCAAAAATATATTTTTGCAAGAGGTCTACTCTATCTGTGCAAGGCTTAACTAATGCCAAACACTGACTCGACAGTTGACTTAATTGAATCCCGCGCATCTCTCAAAGTTTGGCTAATGGGATGTTTTGCCTGTAAAAATGCGCGCGCACAATTGCGTCCCGGCATTCCCGAAATTGAACCACCTGGATGAGTCCCTGCACCAGTCAAAAATAGATTATCAATTGGCGTTTTGTAATTGGCTATTTCTGGCAAGGGACGGAAAAATACCATCTGATCTAGGGTCATGTCAACATGGTAATAATTCCCTTTGTACGCACCTAATCTTTCTCCTAGTTCGGCTGGACTTTCTACCCGACGGGCGATAGTTGCATTCTTGACATTGGGTGCATAGTCTGCCAATTTATCAATCACCCTATCTGCAACTTTGTTTTTCAATTCATCCGTCCAACCAGTACCTTTTAAACCAGTGCCTTCTGCACCAGCAATTTGATAAGGAGCAAAAAACTCAATCCATAGAGTGTGCTTACCTGGTGGTGCTAATGTGGGGTCTAAATAGCTAGGCATCACCAAATACATTGATGGGTCAGCATCAGGAATTTCTCCCAAAGTACATTTACTATGAGCCTGTTCTACATGAGCCACAGAATCAGCAATCAAAATAGAACCAACCAGATATTCATCTTTGTGAGCGTGGTGGGGAAAGTGGAGTGGTTCGTCTAAAGCCAAATCTATTTTGAGGATGGTTTCGTTGTTGTTAACGATGCGGCGTTCTAATCTTTGCCATAAATTTGGGTCGGCTCCATCAATATCGCTTTTATCTGTCATTTGTAAGAACAACCGCTTGGCATCAATATTAGAAATAACCCCGTGTTTAGCACGATATTCTTTACCACCAGCAACCCGCACACCTACAGCTTTGCCATCATCAACTAAAACTTTTTCAACATGCTGGTCTGTGAGAATAACGCCACCTTTACTTGTGACTAAATTCACTAAAGCTTGCACAAGTGCGCCTGTTCCGCCGCGAGGTCTGGCCATCCCTGGATTATGACGCATTGCCATCATAATTGCACCTATAGCAAGGGTTTTTTGTGATGGCGGCGCACCAAGTTCTGCTGCTAGTCTAGCTAATGGTGCTTTCAGAAATTCTTCATCAAACCACTCGTTAAGCAAATCTTCAGCGCTGGTTAACATCGTGCGAATGAAGTCCAGCGTTTTGTTAGGGGAACCAATAACTGAAACTAAATCTTTGATTTTGGTGATGTCGTAGTTACCAAGAATGTCTATAACTGATTTTGGTGGTGCATTAAACATGGGAATCATTGCACCTAGCGCTCGCTGCCAAAAGTCTACAAATTCTGCATATTTTTTGGCATCACGTTGGTTGTAACGGGCGATTTCTGCACAAGTCTTTTCCACTGACTTATGTCCTAAAAAATACTTCCCATCAGGATGAGGACAGAAAACAACTGGATCGCACTCCAAATAATGCAAGCCATATTTTTCTAGTTCTAATTCTTCAACAACTGGCCCTAAATGAATAAATTCATGGTCAATCGCACACAAATTGAATTTAAATCCAGGAGCTTCTTGCGGTAAGCATTCTTCAGTTGTTGCTGCGCCACCTGGTACAGAACGCTTTTCTAGTAACAGAACGCTATAACCAGCTTTTAGCAAATAAGCTGCGCAAACTAGTCCATTATGTCCAGCACCGATCAGCACAACATCATACTCTTGCATAGTTGGAATTTAGAAATAAGTAGCTTTCTAAAATATTAGAAAATTTTTATTACATTGACATCATCCCTCAGTAACAAAAATTATTTTTAACTCATGTCAATCCTACTAAGGAGATATTAAACTTGACGATGGGGGTATTTGCTTTACTTGAACTTCTAACATAAGTATTAAAGTACCTTTTTGTACTTCTAAATTTTTGATAGAAAAAGCTATCTCCTCCCATTTAAAAGATGGTATATTCATCAGTTCTTTAGCTTTCTGCATCAATGCTGTAGTTAATTCTATTGAAATCCCTTCTCCCTCAGTGCAGTTAAAAGCCTTTAGCATGGCGGGTTGTGAATGAGTTCGTGGGCGGGCGATCGCAGTGTAAGCTAAAGGGCGAGTATTTCCCATTTCCTTTAACTGCACCTTTCCTTTAAATTCTAGTTTGCCATCACCAGGTAAAAATACCTGAATTTCTTCTGGCTCAAAACTGACAATTTCTCCATCTACATTCAATTCAAAGTTTTGCATCTGGCTACGAACAAACTCTGAAGTCAAGGCGCGGTTAATATCTACTTCTGTGAGTATAACCCTAGCAATAGTATTGATTGGCTCATTCAGTTCTATTTGACCAAAAAGAGCGCTAAAAGGATTGATGGCTATACTATCTGTTTGCAGTTTTATTTCCTGTACGCGAATGTCTTCTTTAATGACTAATCCTTGCCCTGCAACTGCAACTCCATCCGCCTGTCCCTGAAGTATTTTTAACAGATCGGTTTTTACATCTATTTCTATTTCTTCTACTTCATCTAGCTGATTGGATACTTGTTTTTCAGCTTCTTGGGATAGAAATTCTTCTTCTAACCGATGCTCATTAGGCATGAATTACTAATTCTCATAAATGTCCTCTTATTATTTACTGTAAAGGCTAAATACTAACAAGCGGCTCTATATTACGATATATGCAAATGGGGGGATTGAGTAAGTAAGCCGGCGAGAAAAATTCAATGTATGTGAACAAATATAAATTGATGTAGATGTAGTAGCGTGTCAAGGCTAAATTGTTGGAATAAATTTTCTTGTGGGATGGGTGTCCTCACCCGTCTGGGCGGGCAAGATGCCCACCCCACAAAAGCTAAATTTTATGCACTATTTTAGCTTTAACACGCTACTACTGAAATGTTTATTAACATAGCTTGAAAGATTAACACCGACTTACTTAATTAAGTAGAAAGTATTGTTTGTTTTTTAAGTTTTGCTTTTTTAGTAACAACCATTTTTACACCACCGCTAGGGACAATTGTAATTCCACGACGGACGGGATGTACAGGACGTTTATCAGCAAGGCTTAATTCAAAACGAGATAATATTATGGCTGTTACTAATTTTAGTTCGTACATGGAAAAGGCTGCACCAATACAACCGCGATAACCTCCACCAAAGGGTAAATATTCGTAAGGTGAAAATTTTTGGTTGAGGAATCTTTCTGGCTGAAACTGTTCTGGTTCTGGGTAAGTCTCGGCTCGGCGATGTGCTAAATAAATACAGGGAACTAAAACTGTTTCTGATGTAAATTTATGCCCCATAATTTCCACTCTATCTTTTACCATTCGCGGCGTGCAAATTAAAGCAATAGGGTGAATTCGCAGTGTTTCTTGACAGACGGCGGTGAGATAAGGTAATTGGGCAATTGTTTCAGGATTTGTGACATTGCCCAAGGTATTTAGTTCTTGCATTAGCCGATGTTTAACCTTGGGGTGAGAGTGAATTAAATAAAATATCCAGGCTAATACACCAGATGTAGTTTCGTAACCCAATAGCAATAATGAAACTAGTTGATCGCGTAATTCCTCATCTGTCATTTGTTGCCCATTTACGTCATAAGCTGACATCAGCAGACTGAGAATATCTGTACGCGCAGGATCATTTTGCCAACGCCTTTCAGAAATTTCTGCATAGATGAGTTTGTCAATTTGCTCTCGTCTTTTTAAGAAAATTCCCCAAGGACTCCATGCGCCTAAATCTTTTTGCAGCGAAGGAAAGAAAAACAAGCTGGAATACCAAGGTTTAGTTACGTCTTCTAATAAAGAACTCAATTGTTCTTTTAATTGTTGGTAACGCACACCATGAGTAATCCCAAATACCACTTGTAAGATAATTTCTAAAGTGATATTTGACATTAATTTGTGTATACAAATATTTGTATCTGATGTCCAATGTTGTGTAAGTTCTTCAGTTATTTGACAAATTGCTTGTCCATAAGATTTTAAATTATCGCCATGAAATGCTGGGAGTAATAGCTGTCGCTGTTGTTGGTGCGATCGCGCCTCTTGAAATACAATAGAATTCTCACCAAACAAGGGTTTAAATACATGGGTTGCCTTCTTAAAATCTAACTTTTGTGCAGGGATGGCAAAACAATCGCTAATTGCTTGGGGATGGCTAAAAAATACTATCGGTGGTGACTTTAAACCCATTACCTGTACTGTAAAAATATCACCATACTTAGCAGCATTATTTTCTAAAAACTTTGTTGGTTCAGCAATTAATTGCAGAGTTTGTAACAACGCTGGTGTGCTGAGATTATCAAATAGTTTCATTGTTTATTAGATACTTTTAGGATTTCAGAAGGTGCAAATAATTCAATCCGCTTGGGTTAAGGCTTACTTTTCCCTAACACTCATTAAAAAAGATGCAATTAGGGCAAGCTTTTTTAATATTTTCAGGGGATAGTCGGGAGTTAATTAACACTAAGTAAACCGTAGTGGTAATTAATCACTATTAATTTTTACAAAGTTAATGATAATATTTTTTCTGAATTTTGAAAGCGATTTACAGAAAAAACTTACTCAATTATTTTTGGATACACATATTAAAGTTACGTCTTTTGGTGATATTAAAATGCTTTATTTTGATGTATACTATCCATCTTCAAATTCATTCTTTTTACAGTTGTAATATATCAAAATCCCTTATAGTCCTCATTTAAAGAGGACTATAGGGGATTGTTTAAAAGCATTGAAAATCTATCTAAATGTATAGATGATTGACAGTTTGGTGAACGCAACCATTAAACCTCGCAGCATTAAACAGAGGTTGTCTGGAGGATGGAAGACTTCACCTGACGTTGACTCGTGACAACCATCTCAATGGGACGATCTGGCCCTGTCACTAAACCACGGCGTTTAGGTCGCACTTCACCTTTATTAACTAGTTGTAATTCCTTGCTAGAAAGGATTTGAGCAAGTGCTAGCTTCATTTCCAACTGGGCAAATGCTAGCCCAATACAACGCCTAGCACCACCGCCAAAGGGCAAAAATTCATAGGCAGAAAATTGCCGTTCTAAAAAGCGTTCTGGCTTAAACTGCTTAGGTTCTGGATAAATATCTTCCCGTTGATGGGTCAGATAAATAGAACCAATTAGGACTGTACCGGGTTCTAGTTCGTAACCGCCTAGCGATATCGATGTTCTAACTCTTCTGGGAAAAGTTAGTATACCTACTGGATAAATCCGCAATGTCTCGGAACAAACAGCGTTGAGATAAGGTAATTTGAAAATGGTGCTGGGGTCTGGATTATCGCCCAAGCTATCTAATTCTTGCAGTAGCTTTTGGCGCACTGATGGGATTTTGTGAATCCAGTATAATGCCCATGCTAAGGCTGTGGCTGTGGTTTCATGACCAGCGACTAACAGAGTCATCAATTCATCGCGCAACTCTTCATCAGTCATAGGTTGACCGGCTTCATCTCTAGCAGCCATGAGTAAACTAAGAATATCCGTGCGTGATGAATCTGGTTGTTCTCGACGTTCTCGAATTTCCTCGTAGATGAGCTTGTCAGCTTCTTGCTGGAGGCGCATCTGGTTTCCCCAGAAGTTAATCGGGCCAAAATCTCTTTGCAAAGCTGGAAAATAAAGCAAAGCCACATTTAACCGAGAACTGGCTTTTTCTAAAAGATTGCTCAAAAATTGTTGGAGTTTTTCGGCGCGAGGCCCTTCATATAGCCCAAATACAGCTTGCATAATCACCCGCAGGGTAATAGCTTGAGTTGCAGACCGAATATTGAAGGATTTGCCTATCTGGTATTGATTGATGACTTGCTTGGTGACATCGGTAATTACCTGACTATAATTCCGCATTCTTTCGCCGTGAAAGGGAGGCATTAACAACTGGCGCTGACGCTGGTGTTCTGCGCCACTGATAGTAATCACAGAACGTTTACCCAGTAAAGGTTCAAACAGCTGATTCACATCGCCAGGGGCTTCCAATTCTTTGGTATCAGTTGTCAAAATTTGCTGTATCGCTTGGGGGTTGGTGACGATTACCATAGGAGGCAGATTTTTGTCTAATCTGAGAGTAAAAATCTCGCCATAGTTTTTGGCACAAGCCTCCATAAATAACATCGGATTAGCAATCCAGCGTAGCATCTGTGAAACTGCTGGAGTTTGCGGTCCATTTGGGAATCTCATAAATTTTTTTTCCTACTTAATATTTTTTCGCTACTTCAATTAACTTAAATTTTGGTTGCGTAACCATTTAAAGTACTTATTCTAACGTTGCAAAAAAGCAATAAACTGTTACAACCTCAAAGATGTAAAATTTTTGTTAAATTCAACGAGCATCTACAGTTTCACCTCATCGTCAAAAGGTACTCAGCATGACTGCAATCTCCTCAAAGCCATCTTCAGCGCTTCCCAATTTTTCTGAAGGAATTCAATATTTTGGTGAAGTTTTACCAGATTTTGAAACTTATGGTGCAACTCCTGCTATTGAGTCGGGCAAAGTAGCGATCGCATCGACCACAGATAAAGCAGCTGTATATCAAACTTTACTAGCTGCCGATGCCCTGCGCTACCTGACTTTACAAGTTACCGGAAGTAAGGCTTCTGGGCATCCCGGCGGATTCGCCAGCCAAGCAGAAGCTTACGCATCTCTTGTCATGCTGGGATACAAGAACATTATTACTGAAGTCGGACACCACGCCCCCGGATTTTATAGTGCCATGTTCTTGGATCGTTCGCTAGAGGACATGGGAATTTTTACAGTCCAACAATTGCGCGATCGCTTTCGAGAAAAGCACGGACTTTTAGGACACCTTTCCGGTTACATTCCCGGTATTCTCGCACCTGCGGGGCCTTTGGGACAAGGGCAACACTTTGCAATGGCGGCTGCACTACTGCACAAAGATAAGTTGTTCCCCTTTACAGTTGGGGATGGGGGATTGGGTGAGCCTTATATTGTCAGTGCGATCGCGCATTTTCATACAGCTTATCCTACTGTCACCAATTTTTTACCAGTGTTGGTGTGGAACGGTTACAGCCAAGAACATCACAGTATGGTTTCCCTGAAAACCAACCCAGAGATGCAAGCATATTGGCAAGGTAACGGTTTTGATGAAGTTGTGTTAGTTGATGCCAAGGATTTCGACGATCGAGATCAGCCAGGGGATTACGTTGATAGTACCGCCTTTTCCTTTGAGAAACGCCTAGAATTTACTCAAGCAGTACTTTCTGGTATAGATAAAGCAGCGCGATCGGCTCTTGGTGGCAAACTTACCGTCTTCATTATTAAACAACTCAAAGGTGCAGGAGTCCACGCGCGGGGTGCGAAATCTCACAACTTGTATCCTAAAGATACGCTGGATGCACCCCATATTGTTAGTGCATTGCAAACCCGTGCTTTATCAGCAGAAGCTTGGCAATTAGTCAGAACAAATGCCGAACGCGCCGGTAGTGGCCCAGCAGCAAAAACTGTGGTAACAGAATTTGAATTTCCATTACCAGAATTAGGCGAATTACCTTTAGAAGAATATGCAGTTGGTGGCGAACCAAAAGTTTCTACAACTGCGATGGGACGATTGGTGGGAATAGTTGGAAATAAAGATCGGAATTTCCTTGTCACCAACGCCGATGGTAATGAAGCATCAGGAATTGCTAACATCAACCAAGCATTAAAGATTATCCATCCCACAACCGACGACTTATATAATCAAGCGCCAAACGGACAAGTTTATGAACCATTGAGTGAAGATGCTTGTGCCGGTTTAGCTGCGGGTTTGGCGTTAATGGGTGCGAGAACTTTGTGGTGTTCTTACGAATCTTTTGCCATCAATGGATTACCAATTTGGCAAACTGTAACCCAATCAATGGCAGAATTGCGCCGTAAAACTCCCTCAACTATTACTTTATTCACAGCAGGCGCATTAGAGCAAGGGCGCAACGGTTGGACTCACCAACGTCCAGAAATTGAAGCTTACTTTGCTTCGTTGATGCGAAATGGAAATGTTTTCCCATTATTTCCGCCTGATGCTAATAGTATTCAAGCCTGTTATGATTGGGCATTGAAAACTAAGAATAAGGGAATTGTAATTACAGCCAGTAAATCGCCGTTACCAATTCGCACAACTTTAGAACAAACTCGTCAAGGGTTGCGCGATGGTGCAGTGTTATTACATGAAATCGCTGGTGATAAACAAGTCGTATTTGCTGTAATTGGCGATATGACATTAATGCCAGTATTTGAAGCTGCGGCTTTCTTGGAAACTGAAGGTATTGGTGCAAAGATAGTTTCTGTTATTAACCCCAGACGTTTGTATCGTCCCCACGATACCGCATGGGATATCTGTTCCGAACCTGATGGCGATTTCTTAGATGATGCGAAATTTGCCGAATTATTTGATGGCGATGCGCTAATTGCGGTTACTGGTGGTGCTGCGTCGATGCTAGAACCAATTTTGTTACGGAGTACAGCGAAGCGCGACACCTTTGCATGGAAACGTGGCGAAACTACCGCAAGTGCTGGTGAGTTGATGGCGTTTAATGGATTGACTGCTGAAGCGTTAACAAAACGTGCGATCGCGTTAGTTCATTAAATAATATTGCATAAATGCGGGATGATTTTATTGAATTTTCCTTTGCGTTTCATCTCTAGATTCAGCAACGCCCATTAAATAAAGCTGGAATTGTTTCTACTTTTATCGCATTTATACGTATATAAACGCTGAAATTGCGTCAGAATGCGTATATTTGCGTTTTTTTATTGAAGAGAAGTTAGCAAGCAAGAAAAATGGAAGTAGATTTGCTGAAATTCTTTGACAAAAGCTAGTTTTGATGTCGCAAAAGCTGGTTTTGATGTCGCAAAAGCTAGTTTTGATGTCGCAAAAGCTAGTTTTGATGTCGCAAAAGCTAGTTTTGGAGTTGCAAAAGTTAGTTTATGAGTCAGAAACTTAGTTTACAAGTCACAAAACTTGATTTTTGTAGCTAGGACGAAGGGTGATATTTTTATCTGGAAGCGTGGGGAATGTGGAGACTTGAGGAAAAGTGCGATCACATTAGTGCTAGTGCATTAACAGTAAGGTTTTATAGATTAAAATTCTTAAATTAGTTAAAACAGAAGTTATATATAAAATTGCTATATTACAAAATCTTTATACCTAACATCTGTTTTTTATTTATATGGATTCAAATTGAAATTAAAATAAATGTTAAATCAATAATTGAGGATAGCAAACCATATTTTCATTTATTTTTCTTAAACCGAATTTTATACTTAAGCCAAAATCACTACTTTCAAAAATATTAATTTGATCAATTCTATAAAATCCGTCTTTGAGTGAATCTCCTAAATTTAGAGAAACTAAGACAGCATCTCCAGGGCACAAATATACTTCTTTAGCGATAGGCTGTACCTTGAGATATGTTACTTCTCCTAACCAGTTTTGATGTAATCCTTCGTTTGCAAAAACATTATTTCTATTGAAAATTAGAGGTTTTTCGTACCTCAAAGATTGATACAAAAACTGATTCACATTAAAAATAGAATCTCTTAATACAATCAAGCTCCTTATAAGTTTTCCTGTATAATATGTTTTAAAATCTTCTTTATTAAATAGTTCTAATTCTAACTGACGTGGAATATCTGTGAGACTATTATTAATTATAGCTTTGCGATAATTCAAAACAACATTGAGTAAATCTTCTGGCTGTATAGAAGTTTCAATCTCACTCAAATTTTTAAGACAGTCTTGTATTACATATATCGATGGGTGATTTTTAAAATTTTCCTTCAATACGTTTAAAGTATCACTTATTAATTTTAATTCTGATTCAAACTTTACTAATTCAGATTTGTTTGAAATGTAATTATAATCGGTATATGGATTAATTGATACTTGAGCATTAGGTAATAAATTATCTAAAATACATATCATATGAGTTATATAAAGTAATAAATGATGAGCTTGCTCTAATGTGCCTAATTCTTCTAAAGACAATAACTGTATATTAGATGTTATGTAAGTATTTTGTTTTTTTTCTTTTATTGAATAGTTTGCGAGCAAATAACCTAAAAATTGTCTATTTATTTGGTTTGCAATTGTTCTAAGTGTAACTTCTCTTCCTGATTTATCTAAGTGATAAAATATATCTTGAACTTGCCTTTTAAGGGAAAAAGACTGAATTAATTTACATAAACTGTTAGTATTGTTTTGAATCGTCATCAAAAAGCTTATCCTTTGTCTCTATTTATCTCTTCTCTAAATATTGCCCTAATACGATCTTCTGAAACTGTTTTAGATAATTCTAGTGGTTCATATATTTCTTTAACAAAATAAAATTCAGTTTTATAAATAAAATTTAATATTATATTTGGTATCACTCTTTTAGTAATATTAATAAATTTTTCAATTACTCTCTTTTCTCCTGTTGAGTCGTTTCTGACAAATGGACTCCAAACTACAGGTTTATACCTAGATAAGTATCCCAGCACAAATAACCCCATATACATATACATGATAAGTGGAAGTGTTATACAATGACTAAGTTTTTCATGACATTTTCTCAGAAAAATTTGACCAAACACAGAAGATTCAGTTATAGGTTTACTCTTTATCTTTCTCCTTAAGAAGACATGGTTATATCTCACATAAGGTGATTCTAATATTGGCTTTATATATGTTTTTTCAAAATCTAATATTTTTGATAACTCTTGAAGCACATCGAAGTTCTTGAATTCATGTTTATCTATCCTTTCAACATAATCATTTTGATTCCGCACAATTTGAACCGGAATAATATACGATAAAGTGTCGTAACATTCCTCAAAATCATTCTTTAATTCTGGAATTGACCCTAAAATTTCCAACAATGTCCATTTAGATTTACTTTCATATTGTGAAATACTGATATCAGGACAAAATGTTTTACAAAATTGAAATAAACCACCCTTAATAGTTGCAAAAAATGGTGTAAACTCAAAATCACCAAGTTTTGTTAAAGCATTACTGCTATTATTGTCCAGTCTCATGCCGTGATTTTCAATATCAATTTTTTTGCCACTTACAAGCATCGACGCTGCATACATAAGATTAACAGTTCCATAGTATAAAAGTAATGGGGATGTATTTAGGGAAACCGAATTAGCAGCAGCAAAGTACTCTTGAGATTGCAAAATTGAACCAGAAATCGATTCTAAAAGCTCTTTATCATAATCTACTATTCCATTTCTAGAAAAAAATCTGTCTATATTTGAGGGATATATGAAGTTTGAGAGCATTTGCCACTGCTCATAATCTGGATCTTCTGTAAAGATTTTTTGCATAAAAATAGAGAGACTTTTAACGCTAAAGTTATGATTATAATTTAGTTATATCAAATTTTAATAGCTGTAGTAATATTTACTATAATTACAGTATAGCAACCATGCCACACTGATTTTTTAGTTTGCATTCAACTATTATAATAATGTACTCAATATTTTACACAAGGATGGAACCATGACTGATGCTCAAAATATGGTTCGCTTAAACTTAGATTTGTCACCTGAACTAAATCAGATATTAGACGAACTAGCAAATAAAATAGGCACAAGTAAAAGTGATGTTTTGCGTCAGGCTATAACGTTAATGCAAATCATGGTTATAGCTAAAGAAGAAACCAAAAAATTAGGAGTCCCAGAAGCAAATCAATTGATAGTGAATGAAATAATTGTCTCATCTGAACAGCAGCCAAAACCCAATGCATCAGAAGGTTTTTTAGAAACCTTTGGAAGCTGGGAAGATACACGCACCGCAGAAGAAATTGTTGATGAAATATATTCAAGTCGTACTGTAAGCGATCGCAATTATAGCTTGTGAATTATTTACTCGACACTGATACATGTATTTATTGGCTTAAGGGTCGCCAGCCAGTCAGAGATAAATTATTAGCAGTCGGATGGGATGAAGTATGCATTTGTGTCATCACTGCCGCTGAATTGTATTATGGTGCATACAATTCTAATCGAGTTTCAGAAAACTTAAGTAATGCGGAAGACTTTATTCAAAATTTATCCGTCTTATCTTTAACCGATCATGCTCTGAGAAAGTATGGTGAATTAAAAGCAGAACTCCGTAGAATAGGGCAAACAATTGCTGAATTTGATTTACTAATTGCTAGTGTTGCACTTGCAGAAAACTACACTTTAGTAACAAACAATACTCGTCATTATGAACGCATCAACGGATTAAAACTGGAAAACTGGACTCTGCTTTAAACACTCAACATTAGTTAGTCTCGATTATTTGGCTGTATGCCATTATAAATTAGATTATCAGCCGCGATCGCTTGAAAAGCAGTCTATAATAAGGTCATACTATTTTCCTCAATCTTAGAAGTTAATTATGCTTATAAAATTTGAAGAAATATATAGAGATATTAGTACTTTACCAGAAGAAGCTCAAATATTACTACTTGATTTTATTCAGTTACTCAAAAAGCGGTATCCTCAATCAGAATCAGAAAATCATAGTCAAGAAAAAAGTCTCTATGATAAGTTTGATGAAATTGGATTAATTGGTTGTTGTTCTGTTGACGAAAATTTATCAACAACCTATAAACAAGTATTATCTAATACATTAGATAATAAATATGAGCGTCGTTGATACAGGATTTTGGTTAGCTCTTATTGATAAAAAAGACACTCACCACGAAAGAGCAAAACAAGCTTTAAAACAATATAATGAACCTTTAATTACAACATGGTGTGTTGTAACAGAAACCTGTTATCTTTTGCTAACTCGCAAGGGAATTGACGCTGAAATTATTTTTATAAATAGTCTGCAAGAAGAATTATTTACGATTTTTAATTTAGAACTTCACCATACTGCTCGAATTATTGAATTAATGAAAAAATATGCCGATCTTCCAATGGATTTGGCTGATGCTTCCCTGGTAATTTTAGCAGAACATTTAGGCCATGGACGCATTTTTTCAGTAGATCGGCGTGACTTTAATACCTATCGCTGGAAGCAAAGTTATCCTTTTGAAAATCTCCTATTTTGAAGTAATTATAAATTTATCAGCCGCGATCGCGCAATTTCTCTTCTAAGAATAGGACGTACTTGTATGCTGTGGAGTGAAACAATTACCACAGTTCAATCCTAAATAACATCTTCTGTGCAATGGCATAAAATGGCAATTTTTGCCATAATATAGAAAACAGATTCAAAAACTAACACTTGTGAAAAGTATCAATATTTCCTTACCTGATACCATGCGAACTTATATAGAAGAACAGGTAGCTCAAGGTGGTTATAGCAGTGTTAGCGAATATTTTCGTGAATTAGTGCGACAAGACCAAAAACAGAGAGCTAAAGAACGTCTAGAAACAATGCTTCTGGAAGGGTTAAACTCTGGAAATGCAACAGACATGACTGTTCAAGATTGGGAAGATATCCGTCAAACAATCCGAGAAAGAATGAACAAACATCAAGATGCAATTTAGACGTGATGTTTGAAATAAAAAAAAGACCTCAAGTTATCCGGGACTTAATAGACTTAGCAACGTACATAGCACAAGATAACTTAAATGTTTCAGACCGCTTTTTAACAGCAGCTGAAGGAACATTTAAACAATTAGCAAAAACCCCGGCTATTGGAAAACCATGTAAATTTGTCCATCCAAATCTAGCAGAAATTCGACAAATATCTATCAAAGAATTTCAAAAATATCTCATCTTTTACCGCATCACTGAATCAGCAATTGATATTCTCCGAGTCATTCATGCTGCAAGAGACATTGAATCAATATTTAATGAAGACTTAGAACTATGACTTATTCTGCAATTATAAATTAGATTATCAGCCGCGATCGCGCAATTTCTCTTCTACCGATTGGACGTACATTTAGGAAGTATACATCGCACTGTTCACATTAATTTATCAGGCGCGATCGCATCACCTCATTCAGGTTTAAAAGTTGTAGTTGTAGGTTGGGGAGCCACTGCGTTGGACGGGTTCCCCGGCTTGAAGCAAGTGGCGTTTGAGGAACGAAACCCAACATTCCCGCCTCTGTTAGGTAACACTAAAGTTCAACCCAACCTACAGTTAAGATTTCCGTACTACGCTTTAAAACCTGCAAAGGCAGATTTTGTTTGTACTATGAAAAACTGTTTAAGCAGTTTCGCTCAGTAATCGCAGAATAAATTGAAGTGGAATTTCCACTCGCTCGGAGCGATTATTTAGTTCATTACCTAGTGCATCAATCGCTTGCTCTAAAAGATAGGCAAAAAGCAGCACATCTAGTTCTTGTGTTGTCTTGGGAAGGAAAGATTCTTGACTAGCAGTTTCTAAATAAGAATTCAAAAATCTAGTACTAACCCAGGTATACCAAAACTGTCCCCATTGTTCTATAAGGGGTAAATTTTCAGACCGGATCATTCCAGATTCTTTTTGATAGCCCAGAGCTTCGTTAACTGCGTAGTTGAAAGATAGCAGCATTCCTGCTACATCTTGTAGAGGCGATCGCTTGATGCGTCGTTCGCTAAAACTACGATCTGCTTTGCCTTCAAAATCAGGAATAATAAAGTCTTTTCCTGTGTAAAATACTTGCGATAAATGGTAGTTTCCATGATGACGAGTACGCAATGCAGTAATTTTTTGCCCGACAACTAACTGAAAGCGTTCTAAGATTTTCTCTTGGCTATTCAGAACTTCTAATGCTAATGGTTGAGTATCGGTTGGCAAGGATTTTACTCGTTCTTTTAACAACCGAAATACTTGTCCAGTTAAGTTACGTGCATTTTGATATATCGAACGTTGATAAAGTGATGAAAAAGATTCTGGAGCAAAGTCTGAGCTATCTATATTTGTAGCCAGCCCTATATGGAATTCAGCTGTGGATTTACCTAATAGCTCAACACTTTGCAAGTAAGAAGTGATAGTTGCAATTGCCAATTCTGGAATCTCAATTCTCTGTAAATCCAACAAATAACCTGATGGCAGAGGCACTTCGGTAATAGTGGCGTGTTCTGTGGTCACTAAATCAAAGTACTGTTGCAAACTATCAAGGGTGTAGTCCCAGCCATTGCGGATATCTGAAATAAACTCTTGTAATATGCCTATAGTCGTGGCTTGGGCAGTTTTATTGCTTGTTTTATTTCCACGGCGGTACTCTAAAGCACCAGCTAGGAAAACTGAGTTTTGCAAACGTTTTTTCTGGTATAGGAAACGCCTTATTTCTAAATCTGGGTGCAAACCCTCCTCGACTTTGCGGAAGAGTTTTAACAACAAGCGATCGCCATAAATTATATAAGTATTGGTTTGTTCTTCTTTATTCAGAACAGTCGGCTCATGATTGGTTAACTGTCGGCGCAATTCGGAGAATGAATCAGTAGTAGTGCCAAATAATTCTCCGGTTATCCCTTTATAAGAGTGATGATTAGCGATCGCATCATCTAGCAATGAGGTGAGAAAGTTTTTGTCTGCTAAAGCATCAAATAAAATTCCAACTTCTTGAGTATTGGGTGGAGGAGTGTCTGTTTTGCTTTGCACCCCAAGCCGTGCAATTATAGCTTGCGGCATTTCTGCTAAAAGATGTGTTGCTTGCTCACCTTCTGCATAGGCGAGAAATAACAGATAAGTTTCGTGGTTTCCCTGGGTATAGTCTACCTGCAACCAAACAATTTGAGCTATCTGCTGATTATAAGGTAAAGAAATCGCTTCAATGATTTGTACTGATTGTACAGTCTGAGTTTTGCCGCCAAACCAGCTACAGGTATAGAGATAATCCCGCAGTGTTGATTCTAGAACGCTTTTTGACTCTCGTTGCCCAATCACATTCTGCCATGAACCATTTACTAGCAGAGTTACTAAATCTGCTTGGGGTTTAGGCTCTTGAGTTGAGCTAAGTTTACGTTGTAAAGTGAACCAGTAAAACCCGTAAGGACTTAAGCTGAGGAAATAGGGCGATTCTGTAATCGGTGGAAACTCAGTGGAACCAAAAATTTCTACTGGTAGTAGCCCATTGAAAGTTGATAAATCTAACGTCACCGTTTGCACGTAATGAGATAAATTTGCTACTACCAAGACATGTTCTTCAGAGGTAATCCGACTGAAGGCAAAAACTTTGCGATTATTAGACTGTAGCAATTCAAAACGCCCTTCACCCAATGCCGCAAACCGTTTGCGAGTAGCGAGTAAACGTTTCATCCAATACCAAAGAGAATTGCTATTAGTCCGTTGTGCCTCGACGTTGAGTGCTTCGTAGTGATATTCTGAGTCAACGATCACGGGTAGATACAAGCGTTGCGGGTTGGCGCGACTAAAACCAGCGTTGCGATCGGAACTCCACTGCATAGGTGTGCGAACACCATTGCGATCGCCTAGATAAACGTTATCTCCCATGCCAATTTCATCACCGTAGTAAAGTACGGGGGTTCCTGGCAAAGATAATAGTAAACTATTGAGTAACTCAATTTGGCGGCGATCGTTACCCAAAAGCGGCGCTAATCGGCGACGGATGCCTAAATTTACCCGCATCATCGGGTCTTGTGCATAGGCCCCATACATAAAATCGCGGTCTTCATCTGTCACCATTTCTAGAGTCAGTTCGTCATGGTTGCGGAGGAACAATGCCCACTGACAGTTATCAGGAATCGATGGAGTTTGCTGAAGAATATCTACAATCGGGAAATTATCTTCCATCCGTACTGCCATAAACAAACGCGGCATTAGGGGAAAATGAAAGTTCATGTGACACTCATCTCCCGCACCGTAATACTCGGCTGCATCTTCAGGCCATTGGTTGGCCTCAGCTAATAACATCCGGTTAGGAAATTTCGCGTCGATGTGCGATCGCAACTCCTTCAAAAACGCATGGGTTTCGGGTAAGTTTTCGCAGTTCGTTCCTTGTCGTTCGTATAGATAAGGTACAGCATCCATGCGTAGTCCATCTACACCCATCTCCAACCAAAAATCTAGAACATTAAATACTGCCTCGCGCACCAAGGGATTGTCATAATTCAAATCCGGCTGATGGGAATAGAAACGATGCCAACAATAAGCTTTGGCAACTGAATCCCAAGCCCAGTTAGATGTCTCAAAATCTTGGAAGATAATTCGCGCTTCTTGGTATTTTTCAGGAGTATCACTCCAAACATAAAAATCTCGCTCCTGACTTCCTTTCGGGGCGCGACGTGCTCTTTGAAACCAAGGATGTTGGTCAGAGGTATGGTTAATAATTAACTCAATAATTACCCGAATACCGCGCTGATGAGCAGCGCTCAAAAACGCTTTAAAGTCTTCTAACGTGCCATAGATAGGATTGATACTAGTATAATCGGCAATATCGTAACCATCATCTCTGAGTGGTGAAGGAAAAAAAGGTAACAACCAAATGGCAGTAATACCTAAATCTTGTAAATAGTCTAGTTTTTCTGTCAGCCCTGGAAAATCACCAATACCATCACCATTACTGTCAGCAAATGTGCGAACACCTAATTCGTAGATAATTGCATTTTTGAACCATAATGAGTCATCTTTCAAGTTGGAGTTTGGCATTATTTTAAGAAGATATGCGATCGCATATCTAATAGAACTATATTTTTACTTGATACAATCGCTGAGATTATCAGCTTATTTATCTTACACGAGTAATGTTTACGCTTTCTTACTTAAGTAATGAAACTACCAAAGGAGCTATATTTAGTCATAAATAATCATACTAACTGCGTATATACATACAGCAGTTTTCATTTCCATGAAGTACAAAGTTACAAGTTTTGAGGCAGGAGGCAGAAGCTTTTTATATCTGATGCTCCCGTACTGCATTTTTAATTTCACTTAAAAACCAACCTGCTGTATAATTTTTATTTCCGGGTGGGAAAATGTAACAAAACTTATTGTAAACTATAGCAATCCTAAATGAAGAGCAAATTTATTATTTGCAGCATCACTGTTGCTGAGTTATATTTTGATGCTTATAATTTTCAACGAGTAGTGGAAAATTTAACTCGTGCAGAAGAATTTATTCAAAACTTACCCGTTGTACCTTTAACCGATCCTGCTCTAATAAAGTATGGTGAATTAAAGGCAGAACTTCGTAGAATAGGACAAACTATTGCTGAATTTGATTTACTAATTGCTAGTGTTGCAATTGCAGAAAATTACACTTTAGTAACAAACAATACTCGTCACTACAGCCGCATTTCTAATTTCCAATTGGAAAACTGGATTTCATCTGAAAAATATTAAGTTCTGTTACACTTTTGACTTAACTGCTTGCTGTGATGCTTGTATCTGAGGCAAACTCCAGTCGGGACGCAAGCTAGCGGCGTTGCGTAAATAAATATGATGAATTGAGGCAGAGGTTGGCAGATAAGCGTGAATTAAGAAGCGAATACAGCGCTGCAAGCTGCCTTCGACGTGCATTTGCTGCACATCCAACATAGCCACATTATCCCAACCAGGACGCGCTCTAGCGATCGCAGCTGGAAAAACTGCATCCAAATCGCGTGTCACTGAAAAAGTCACACTAATAATGTCTGTTGGCTGGAATTGATTTCGGTTTTCCAGTTCATCTAATAGTTCTGTCACCACCTCTTGGATTGTCTCAACAGTATTTTCTGAAGCGGTTGTTGCTCCGCGAATAGCCCGCATTTGCCAGTCCACGCCAAAATCCTCCTTAATTAGTCACTGGTCATTGGTCATTGGTCATTGGCCATTGGTCATTTGACTGTGAGCAAAAAAACAAAAGACTAATGACTAATGACAAACAAATATTTAGGGTCGATATAACCACAGGGGTAAACCGCTAGTAGACATTTCAAATTCGAGCCAATCAATACCGGCTCCAATTCCTGATGAAAACTGACGACTTCCTGGTATAAAGCGACTCAATAAGGGTTTACGTTCTTCTAGGGTATAGCAGAGAGTTTTTTCTGGATCGAGACCAACCAGTTCTGCTGTCCAACGACGGGCATCTTCTTCTGTGCCCAAGCGGTCTACAACACCCAAAGCTAGGGCTTGCTGTCCAGTAAAAATCCGACCATCGGCGAAACTTTTTACAGCTTCCACCGTTAAAGAACGGCCATCAGCTACCGTTTGGACAAACTGCTGATAACTTGTGTCAATCAACTCTTGCAGGATGCTTTCTTCTGGTTCGGTCAGTTGCCGATCGAAAGCCAAAATGTCTTTGTAAGGGCCAGATTTAATTACTTGGAAGGAAACACCAATCTTTTCTAGCAAGCGTTCCAAGTTATTCCCACGCAGAATCACACCAATGCTACCCGTAATTGTACCTGGGTTAGCAACGATGTGTTCGGCTCCCATACCGATGTATACTCCTCCAGAAGCCGAAATATTGCCAAAGCTAGCGACGATTTTGATTTTCTCGCGTAAACGCTTCAGGGCACTGTAGATTTCTTGAGAATCTCCGACTGTGCCGCCAGGGCTATCGATACGTAGCAATAATGCCGGAAACTTTTTTTCTTCTACAGTTTTCAGGGCTTCTAGGACGCGTTTGCGAGTAGCACTGGCGATCGCACCAGTAATTTCAATCCGCGCAATTTGTTTTCTAAACTTGGGCTTAAACGGCCAAACCATGAGCTGTCAACATACCTCGTAATAAATTCAATATAAGATCCCCAACGGTCAAACGACCTGCTTTCCTCTGTTAAGAAACATGAGCAGGCATTGCGCTCGTCAGAATTTTAAGGAAATTTTTATATTTTTCAGTGAGTTTTATTTGATATTCTCAATTAATGCTAATCAAATCCTTAAAGATTACAGCTAGCACAAAATGCCAAACTCTAGTTTAGCGTTAACCTGATGATTTAGAAAAGCTATTTTAGCTATTTTGCCAAATTAAAACTTCTCAATGCCTTGTTTTTCCGGCTTTTTGAATGATTGAAGACTGTTTTTACTCGCGTTCGCACACGTTTACTAGTTGTCAGTAATTAATCACTAATAACTAATGAATATATAAATATTTAATCAATTACTTCGACACTCAACTTAATTAATAAAAATTCATTCAGCAACACCAATCTCTATTTAGGTTAAGATCGGTTGTGCTTTCACTCTTGAAAATATCACTTTTTCCTGTCTTCTACAGCCCAATAATCTCCTGATGAAGCGATTTAACTACTCAAGAATCTATTCGTAAAATTTGATACCGATAATAGACAAACATATCAAACAGTGCGCCAACGAAACTACAGGTTAAGCTAATTACAAATAATCCGCGTAGGGGAGTTCCACTGCCGAAGGTGGCGAGAAAATGGATAATCTCAGTTGCGATCGCCTCAGTGAAATCTTGTAAGCAGGGGAAGTGACCAATGAGGGATAGAACGAGGAATCCGCCGCCAACGAAAAACATGGGAAGGACAAAACTAAAAATGATTGTGAGTAGTAGGGAGCGGAGAAAGTTAGTGAAAATAGTCATTTAAGACAAACTCCGTGAGTAGAGATGACAAAAGCAAGATAGCGGTTTGTCATTTTCTACAATACGGGCGATCGCTCCAAAGCAGCCAATCTGTCAAAAATCTTAAGTTTTCATTAAAATAAATGGCTAGCAGTTACAGCCCATGCTGGGGATATAAAAAGCGGTTGAAATCTACAAAAGCCTTGCAAAATAAAGGTTATTGCCAAGAGTATTACTTATTTATTGCTTTGCAGCACATTTAAGAATAGCTTCATTTTCTGAGAACACCTTTAATCTAAGTTAATATTTAGCCTTCTTGAGGAAGTGGAGAGCAGGGGAGCAGAGGGGCAGAGGATAATAATCAATGCCCAATGCCCGATGCCCCATTCCCCATTTCCCATTCCCCATTACCCCTTATCCCCAGAGGGGGCCCCACCTTCCCCATTCCCATGACTTCCGCTATTCTTAAGGCAGTTACCGAGTTAGCTACAGAACATTGAACCAGACTACATCCAAATCCAGTTTAGGGGAATGGAGTCAGCGGCTGCTGGCGGCGATTTTTCTGGGTGGGCAAGTACTAGTTCACCTATTGAGAGGCAAAATCCATCGGCGCAATACCTTAGAACAAATGGCAGCAGTTGGGCCAGATTCCTTATTTATTGCTTTATTGACGGCTATTTTCGTTGGTGCGGTGTTTACCATTCAGGTGGCGCGAGAATTCATTAACTTTGGTGCCGGAAACATTATCGGCGGAGTCCTTTCTGTAGCGTTGACACGAGAACTCACTCCTGTGTTAACAGCAGTGATTTTGGCCGGACGAGTCGGTTCTGCTTTTGCAGCAGAAATCGGTACCATGCGAGTCTCAGAGCAAATCGATGCCATGTTGATGTTGAGAACAGATCCAATTGATTATCTGGTTATCCCCCGCGTTCTTGCTTGCTGTTTTATGTTACCAATTTTAACCCTTCTGTCTTTAGTGACGGGGATGTTCGGAGGATTTTTAGTTGCGACAAATATCTACAATCTGTCTGATACGGTATTTCTCGACTCAGCCCGTAACTTTCTTGGCATCTGGGATATTTTTAGTGCCATGATTAAAGCTTGTTGTTTTGGCATTTTAATCGCTGTAATTGGTTGCAGTTGGGGGTTGACGACAACAGGAGGTGCCAAAGGTGTAGGACAGTCAACTACAACAGCTGTTGTGACTGCCTTGCTGATTATATTTGTTAGCAACTTCTTTCTTTCTTGGTTAATGTTTCAGGGGACTGGCAGTGCATTCATAGGGCTATAGAAGTAAGAAGTGAGGAGTTAAGAGTTATGAGTTATGAGTTAAAACTCCTCACTCCTAACTCTTAACTTCTAACTCCTGACTCCTAAAATAGGAGAGATGCCTAATAAACAAAGCAGGATTTAAGACTGTGACCAGTTCATTTGTTTCTAACTCCACATCAACTGTGGAACTCAAGCCTAGTTACAATATACCCATAGTGTTGGTGATTGCCGCGATTCCATTATTGTTGGTACAACCTTGGGTAGGCTCTGTTTTCACGCTGTTTGGTTTGTTTCTGATGTTTCAAGCGTTAACGCTGCGTTTGCAATTTACCGCTACCGACTTAGATATTTACAGAGGCGAAAAATTGATTCGACGCTTTCCGTACCAAGAATGGCAAAACTGGCGGATCTTTTGGAATAGAGTCCCCATTTTGTTTTACTTTAAAGAAATTAAAAGTATTCACTTTTTGCCGATTTTATTTGACCCCAACACCTTGAAAACTTGTTTAGAACAACGTTGTCCGCGTATTTAGTGCTGATTGCCATCTGTTCTGAGTCGTTTTGATCTAGACTCAGAACTCAGCACTCATGCTCAGGACTTTTATGGCAGGTCAATTGTAATATTTCTGAAAGCTATTTATTCGCGTCATAGGAATTACACTATTGTTTATGAACCCAGAGGCATCTCAAACCCCAGAACCAACTGATGAGCGGTTGGCAGAAAAACCAGAAGAGAACAATGCAATTGAACATCCAGTAAATCCATCAGTTGAGTCAGTGGTAGACACAGTGATAGACACAAAATCCATTAGCTCATCGGAGGACTACACAAATTTTGAGCCACTCATTTCCAGTGCAGAAGTGGTAGATTCTACAGTAGAACTAACAGAAAATTCAAATGGCGAGTTTGTAGCGCAGTTAGAAGCGGAAAATGTGGCTCTGGGGTCTGAAATAGGATCGGGAAATCATTCATTATATGTAGAAGCAGAGCAGCGGATAGCAGAGTTGCAGAGTGCTGAAGCATCTCTTAAGGAAGAAATAGCCAAGCTGCAAGCTTTTTATGAAAACCTGCAAGCACAGGTGAGTGAAACTCAAACCTCACTGGGACGAATTGTACAAGAGTCACTTTTGCAGTTAGAACAACGCAAACAAACGCTGCAAATTTCTGTAGAACAACTAGAACGCCGTCAAGAACGTATCCGCAACGAGATGCGAACCACTTTTGCCGGTGCATCCCAAGACTTGGCAATTCGGGTGCAGGGTTTTAAAGACTATCTCACGGGTAGTTTACAGGATTTGGCCTCTGCCGCCGAGCAGTTGCAACTAACGCCAAGTGTGGTGGAACGAGAAAAACCATCTGTAAAAGAGGCTAAACCAGCTGAACCCCAACCTGGAATACCCCAATTTGCCCAACAGCAGTTTCAAGATACGACAAAGCAAATTCGCCGCCTCATTGACCAATACCGCAATAAACCAGATTACTACGGCCCACCGTGGCAACTACGCCGTACCTTTGAACCAATCCACGCTGAACGAATCTCCAATTGGTTTTTTACCCAAGGAGGAAGGGGTGGTTTGCGGACAATGGGTAGCCGCTTACAAAATATTCTGATTGCCTCAGCTGCTATTTCGATATTACACAAGCTCTATGGCGATCGCGTCCGTACTTTAGTCTTAGCTAATACACCGGAGCGATTAGGTGAATGGCGGCGCGGCTTGCAAGACTGTCTAGGAATCGGTCGCCCAGATTTTGGCCCAGACCGGGGTGTGGTATTATTTGAGGCATCTGACGCTCTGGCTCAAAAAGCAGACCGATTGACGAAAGCCAATCAATTGCCTTTAATTATCATTGACGATTCCGAAGAACAAATCAGTTTGTCACTGTTGCAATTTCCCCTATGGTTAGCCTTTGCCCCTGACCCCAAAATAGTGAGAAACTATGATGATGACTTTTAAATGAGTCATTGGGCATTGGGCATTGGGGAGGCAGTGTGGTCAACTCCTGCGGGGAGACGCCAAGGGCGATGGGGTCTCCCCAAGTGGAGCAACTGCCGTCATTGGTCATTGGTCAAGAGTAATACCTCTTGACTTTTTTAAATTTTGTTAGCGTAGCGTTAGCGAGTCTTCGAGCGTCATTTTGAATTTTATTATGGCTATTTGGTTAACTCTATGCGGAGCAATTGCGATCGTAGCTTACCTGCTGGGTTCTTTTCCCACTGGCTACATTGCTGTGAAGCAGTTAAAAGGTATTGATATTCGGCAAGTTGGTTCGGGTTCCACTGGCGCAACTAATGTACTAAGAACCTTGGGCAAAGGGCCAGGAGCATTGGTTTTAGTACTTGATTCCTTAAAGGGAGTATTAGCGATCGCTCTAGTTTATTGGTTGTTCAACTTTGAACCAATTCAAAATTATATCCCTCAAACAGTAGATGCACAACTGTGGCAACCGTGGTTAGTAACAATATCTGGGTTAGCTGCCATCCTGGGACATAGTAAATCAATTTTTTTAGGCTTTACTGGTGGTAAATCCGTTGCTATCAGTTTGGGGATTTTATTGGCAATGAGTTGGCAGGTAGGTTTAGCAACAGCGGGTGTGTTTGCCGTCGTTGTGGCAATATCGCGGATTGTTTCTTTAAGTTCAATTGCAGGTGCGATCGCAGTTTCCATTTTCATGGTACTTTTGCATCAACCTTTACCCTATATTCTGTTTGGGATTGCCGGTGGGTTGTATGTGATTTTGCGTCATCGCGCTAATATTGAACGACTGTTTGCGGGAACGGAGCCAAAAATTGGACAACCTGTAGCGACAGAACCCGAACAAACTGCATGATAGGTAAGCGGAAGCCAAACTTAAAACTCTTCTCTCACAAGGGGAGAGCTTCTTCCAAAATTACTGTATTTACGTTTTAGAATTACGAACGAACGTTGCCTTTAATCAAACGGTGGAAAAGGCGACAAGGCCACAAAAAAGCTCCACAAATGCTGACTGAGGCGATAGCGGCCACAACTCGCCAACTTGAATTAGAGCTACTGTCAGACTCTGAAGGATGAGCTTGTGTGTTTTTAGCTAGTTCTGGTATTGAATGAGATAGCTGACTGGCTGTACTCACCCCTTCAATCGCTGCTCCAATTAGATAAGCTACTAGGGCAATTACTAGCCAGTTATTCATAATATTCCACTGTTTGAACTCTGAGCGTATGCTTGGCAGCGAGCAATAATTTGATTGATTTTTCGGACTAATGATTGCCGCCTTGTTCTAAAGATAATCGACCCTCAGCTGTATCACGAATTAGGGGCAGTTTAGATTTTATATAAGTATTGAGGGTGCTATCTGCCTGGGAATCAAGCCCCTGCTTCGCTTTTAACTGCTGGAGAAGCAATTGTACTAAAGCAGCATCGTCAAACTGGAGCAGGGTGTTGACCTGGGTAGACTCGATTACAGCCCAAAGCTGTTGCATCATTTTCGCTGTCACCATGAGTCTGTAACCTCTTAAGCTTTTCTTTATATTTACACGGATTTGGAATTTGTGGTTAGTTTTTGTCTGAAGATTTATAAAGATGTAGGCTAAAAAAGCCTGAGTCAGTTAAATCTGTGAAGTTATAGCCTTTTTCAATTGATTGCACTAGAGTAGTAACCCACGCTTTATCTTAACCGTGCTATGTAAAGAAAAAAAACTGTCCAAAGACTTAAATCTTCCCTAACCCTTTTTTATCGGCAGGGAATTATGGCAAGGCTTTCGATCGGCTACAATGCAGACATACGTAAGCATGAACACTTTTTGTCGAGGCGAAACTTCTGTGGCTATCGGGTAATTTTACTAGAACTTTATTGTAAAACTCTCGAACAAGCTCCTTCCTGACCAGAAGGATCGGGAAAAATTGCTAAGGTGTGATATTCAGGATTATCTGTTTTATATATCACTTTAAAAGTATACAACTTGTTTTTACCTTGCGCTTCGGTAACAACTGTTAAAAGTGTATTGCTGGTGGGAGGAAGTCCAGGTATGTCCAGTTTTTGAATTCGTCTGAGTTGAATTACATTTGCTGCGGAGTTTTTACAATCTCCTGAATTACTATTAGCTTCTTGACCAAACTGCATACATACTGGCCCATCAAAATCCATCGTTACCTGTGATGGGTCATTTAACCAAACTTTTTTAATTACTTCTCCAGCCGGAATAAAACTTAAGTTTGTTCCTTGTTGATACCAGACATCAACCGTAGGCACTAGTCCACCTAAACCTTGTGCTTGGCAGGAAAAGATGGAACGCAGAACGGCGTTATTAGCTACAGCGCGACCTACTAATAAAAACATAGCAACCGAGAAAGTTAAGGAAGCTATAGGTAGGAAATAAGAATGTTTTGGGTTATTTCCTGACAAATTAATATTCTTTTTCATGGTTGCAAATATCTAAAATTGATATAAATATTACCCCTTAAAACTGAGTTGGTTGATTAACATATATTTCAATATTTGTGCCTGCTGGCAAAAACCAAACACCACCTTGTTGAGACATTTGGGCGATCGCCTGTTGATTGCGTTGGGCAATTTGGGGAACTACAGAGTTCATACCACCTTCTGCAACCCCAGCTAAAAGGTTGCGTCTGTTCTCAGTAATAGTAGTATAACCAGTAACGTAGCCGTTGTTGCCGTTGTTGCCGTTGTTGCCGTTGTTGTCGTTCTCGATAGGATTGCCGTTAGAGTCGATGTTGCTGAGGTTACCGCCATATAAAGGCAGAACTCTGGTATCAGGGCGATTTATTAACTCTGCTGCTTTAGCAATACCTCCCAAAACGAATAGTCCTGCATCCATCGAGGCTATAGACGAACTTTGACCGGGATATTTATTTGCGATTAAAGGTTTACCTTCGGTACCGCGAAGAATAATTGCATTGTTGGGTAAGCTTCGTTCTGTGGGGTTGCCATTATTTTGCGAGATAACTTTGACTACGTTCATCTGCAAAAGGCCTTGTTCGGAAAGCGAACCAATTTCAGCTAGGAATTCGGTGTTTGCGGGTAGAGCGATCGCACCATCGGTAGATTTTAGTGGTTCTTTCAATCGGATCACAAATACGTTTTTCGCTTCATCTGCATCACCACCACCACCTGATTTATTAGTAGTTTCTCCAAATATTGCTGTCGCTAACACAGCTTTAGCACTACTCCCAACTGCTACAGATTTCTCTCCCTGTGGTTGAGCTTGACTTACCGCAGAATTTTCCGGTTGTGAGGTTTGTGGGGTTTGCTCAGGATTGGGGTTTGGTGTTTCTTGCTGCTGCGGCTGCGCATTGTTTGCAGGTTCCAAAGTAGCTATGTTACTAGTAGGTTGATTGCTAGGAGTGACTTGACCGTAGCTACCTAACTTTGCTAACCTTGCCCACTCTGCAAATGGGCTTGGTGGAGATGGTGGAGTTACATTAACTATCGGTTGAGTATTTGGCTTCACAACTGGTGGCTGGGGCGATCGCGAAGGTTGAGAAGCAGGTACTCTAATGATGCGCTCAACTGTAACTGTCCGAGGTACGTAAGCTGTTGGTGGGGGTGTTGGGATCGCTTTCTGTCTAACTGACGGTTGTTGTAAGGCTACTGTCGGCGTTGATTTAGCAATTCTGAGCTGTTGTTGGGCATCTTTCACCATCTGTGCTTGTTCAGTCAGAGCTAATTTCGTTTTGAGAGTATCTACTTGGGCTTCCATCTGTTGAGATATGGATTCATCAGTAGGCTGCTCTTGCACTGGTGGAGAAACAATAGTTTTTGGCTTTTGATTGCTACCACTCATCAACTGAGACAAAAACACACCACCCACCAAAACGATCGCTAAGGTAGCAGCCCCTACCAAGCCTAACTTGGCAAAGGGATTAGATGAGAGTGCTTGCTTAGTTTGAACTTCTTGTGGTTGAGATAGCGGCTCTGGCGGCGTTGCAGAGTCTTCCGATCCCTCGGTGTCACTAGAAGATTCTTCTTCAAAACCGACCAACCTTGACATCCGCGATTCCCAATCTCCAGATTCTACTTCTGGTTGGCGATCGTCGGTAGTTAAAGTAAATCCATTTTGAGGAGGTGTTTCGGCAGGAATTGAGTATCGGGTCATGGTAGAGCCTAGTTTGGATTTCCAGAACAATTATTATCTTTAATTTCACATATATTATAAATTTCTAATCTGGCTTCTCCAAGGCGGTAAGCTGCAAACTGCGAAGGTAGTGCTGCATTTGGTAGTGAAGTTACAGGTCGATCTATTGCTCTAACTAAAATTTGTTTATTAAAGGAAACTGACTTCCCTAATTTATCATAACTGTTAAAAATTAATTGATTTGCAAGTATCTCTACTTTCCACTTTCCATTACTTATTTCTTGAGGTTGAGAAACTTTTTGGATTACTAAGACATTCTCTGCACCTCTATTAACATTTTCAAATTGGCTATCTGGATTTAAATTAGTAATTTCTGACTTAAGTTTTTCTTTAAAATCATCAGCTACCAGTTGTGAGGTAATTTCCCAGACTTGTGTTGGCGGCTGTTGTTGTGACCAGGTAAGCATTAAACTCATAGTTTCACCCACAAAACGCCGAATCGTCTCTGGTTGCCGCTCTAAATTGGGTTGGGGGTCTACCGTTATCGCATGACCATCAACAAGTTGTACTAAACTTTGAGGTGTGAGTTGTCGGCCTAACTGTTGTAACATAGACCAGTGAAATATTAGTAACAGCAAGGTAAATAGATGTAAACCAAATGTTCCTACTGCCAATAGGGGTAAAGGGCTATTTTTTTTATTATTTTCTGGTTTGAGTAATTGCATTAATAATCGTTCGTAGAATTATAATACTGAACTTTTTTTTACGTCAGAAATTGATTATCTGATAAAACTATCAGATGTTTGTCCAGTTCCGCATTGTTGTGATTGATTTTTGTTCGGGTTGTAGTCATCTAGCAAACATAAATTCCGAATTTCATAAATTTCTAGTTTATCAGCACGGACACTATAAATTGCTTTTTGCAAGTCGGTACTATTGTCAGCTTGGGGATTAGCAAAATAATCTGATGCACGTACAAGGAAATCTTTATTAAAAGGAGTTATAAGTTTTGCACCACCAACTCGATTTTTTTGAACTAAGTCGGCTACCATACCCACTTGCCATTTTCCTGGTGCAATTTGTTTTGGCGGATAAACTCTCTTAATTACTAGTTGTGAAGTCATCGCTTGGTTGGGATTTTCTGAGAAAACTTCTGGCGGTGTCATTTCTGCAACTGTGCTTAAGAAACCTTTGCGAAAGTCTTCTGATAAGGCAAAACTAGCTACCCAAGTACTGGTAGTAATTTTTTGGCTACCACCTTGAGGTGTGTTAATCAGTATTCCTAAATCTGGTTTGGGGCTTGCGACTTCTTCAATATTTTGTGGTGGTAAGGTTCCAGACCAACTAAACATTGAGATCATCGTTTTGCTGATAAATTGGCGAATTGCTTCTGGTTCTCTTGCTAAATCATCAATATTAGCTACTGGTTTACCATTGATTAATTGCACAAAGTTAGGAGGTTTTCTCAAACTGAGTTGGCGAATATTTAGCCCTTGTAATAAAAATAAAAATAAAACTAATATATGTAAACTGAAGGTTGCGATCGCAAAAAACGTCAAAACACTTGCTGTTTTTTGTCTTTTTTCTAGTAAACGCACCATTTCCTCACCTCCTACTGCAAAAACTTCAGCTATTATATATGATGTTTTGCATATACTTACTAGTTACAACACCTGTAACTAGTTTATTAATTTTGAATTTTGAATTTTGAATTTTGAATTTTGAATTTACTATATCCTCTCTTTAACTAAAGAAGCCGTACTGTTAATTGCGCTGAAGACTGCAAAACCACCAGCAGCAGCCACAATTAAAGATAAAATTGGTGCTAAAATTCCCAGAAAAATTATGAACCACATTAAATCTGGATCGACATTAGCATTTTGACCTGGGCCATTGACAATCACTGCAGCAGTTAGCACAGCGATAATATTGAAGGAAATTTTGGCGATTCCAATAGATAGAAATCCAGTCAGCCATGCAAAAATAGGTTTGCCAGCTACAGGTAGCAAAGATCCACCTACAGCTATTGGCCCTAAAGCTGCTATTAACAACATAGTAGCTTCTATTAAATTTTGAAAGGCATATTGTAAGGAAACTAAAAAGTTTTTGATGCTGGTTTGCACTGTAGAACCTAACAGAGAATTAAAAGAGGTTTCTGATACAATGCCAGTGCCATATCTAATATTATCTATCTTAGTTTGTAGTCTATTTATCCAGCTTTTATTTCCATAAATCTCTCTGTATTTCTGCCAGAGAACGTTAACTTTTTCAGCAGCTTTGACAAAACATTGACTTTGTTGTTCGCCAGTTAACGATTGGCAAGGACGTAGTAAAGAACCAGCTACTTCTTCAGCAACACTCATATTCAGTGCTTGCTGATATATATTATCTGCATCTGCTGAAACCACTACTTGCTGATTCACACCGTTTAAAAAATTTCGCACTCCTAGCGTCAAATTAGACAGTATACTTCCATTGCCTGAATTACTTAAAAGTACTACCACAATAAAAGGCCAAATTAAAGCTGATATGGGACGGGTATATTCGTAGGATATTAAGTCTTTGAGGAATTGTATCATAAAAAATAACAACGTTCCTACAGCGAAAAAAATACCCAGATTTGTCAGCGCTCCATACAAGTTATTACTGGTGTTATTTTGTAATAAATCCAGCCATTGTTTGTCCCAACCTTCGGCAATACTTTGGGAAGTTGCAGCACCATTATCGATAACCTGATCGATGCCTACTTGGGCAAAAATTAGTTTAATAGCAAGTTGCATTTTGAGTTTCTGGGCTATTTTCTGAGATTTTGCTAGGTGGGTTAGGAAAATAACCCACCCTTGCTAAACTGTTTTTTAGATTTACTATTGGTTTATCAAAATTTCAAGTATTTTAAAAATGGTCTAAAAGATTAGAGTTTTTTTCTCTTCAAATCCAAATTATTAACGTTTCTGCCAAACAAATCTAGTTGGGAAGTCGCTCGTAAAAGTCGCGCTGCTTCTGTAGATGTTTCTACTCTCCGAGCGCGATTTGCCTCTTCCGCCTGCTGAGAAATGTTTGCCAAATTTAAGTTTGAATATTGTAAAGCCTGATTATTTTGTAATGTCTGACCAAATGTTTCCGCTACAATTTTTATTTGTTCTTGTTGAATTTTCATCATTTGCAACTGACTAGCACCCAGCAATTCTGCCAATCCAGAAATAGCATTTGCTGCTACATTTGCTGATGCACTTGCTGCTGGATTGGCGCCTTGTACTACCGGAGTAATATTAGACTGAATTTTACCGATTAATGCATTATTGCTACCCTCAAAATCCTGGGCAAATCCCTCAATCTCTTCCAGACTTTTCTCTGTATTTTCTAACTTCGTTTTTGTCCGAATTTGTCCATTTTTACCAAGAACACCTACCGCTACTCCACGGGTAATTATACGATTAAGTTCATTACTAACTAAATTTCCCCGTACTGCTGCATTATTCTCAAAGCGACTTGATTTAGCATCTGAATTATAAGAGTAGTTAATTGAATCATCACGAATTTTTTGTCCTGCAGCAACGGGGTTAGGTATCTTCAAATCTCCCTTGGCACTGTCAATAGCAATTTGACTCTGGCCTTGTTCTAAAGGATTTAAGGTATTTTTCAAATTATTATGTTGAAAGTAATCTTGCATATCTTGGGAATATGATTGAAAGTCACTCCAAACCTGGCCTAATCCGCCCGTCTGAATTTGTGCAACTGCTGGTAATATTGCCAGAGATAGCAAGGTAAAAGTAAAAATGGTAGTTTTTTGCATACATCTGTGCCTGAAAAAGGTAGACTACATTATATAGTGAGGTAAAAATTTAGCTTTTGAACCGTTCTGATTTTAGATTTTGGATAATAGAATTAGTTTTTCGGTTCAATCCCCGACGCTATTCTAAAATCTAAAATTCCTAAGTTACAACCCAAAAATGGGTGCAGTAAATCTAAAAGACGCTCGTAACTCGCTAGTGCTACACTATCAGAAATCTAAAATCCAAAATGGTTTGACTCAATATTAACTATCTACTTAGTTTAATTAACTACTACGTAGAGTAGCCACTAATTGACGCGCAAACGCAGAAATTGCTTCATATTTATCGCTGTGAAGTTGCATCATTTGGCTACGTGCAGTTTGTTCGTAAGGGTTATTAGCAACTGCTGCCAATTGTTCGTAACCTGGATAGTAACGACAGAATGTATAAGTACCGTTATCATCTAATAGCCATTGGCTATAAACGCCTTCTTTGCGGGGAAAAAAGCTTTCTGAGGCATTACGAGAAATAACTTGGCGGGGATATTTCAAGATGTCTGCAAAACTATCTACTGCAACTGGCTGAATGCGTCCAATCAACCGTGTTGTCAGGTTTTGCAATATTTTCGATGCAGCTTTAGATTTAGCAATGGTGTCAGGATCTTGTCCTGATAATATGACTCTGATACCAGCTTTAGCGCCGTTCGCACAAATTCTACCAACTAAATCAGAAATTTGCTCGAACTCAAATAAAATTGGTGCTTCGTCGATAAAGAATATGGAAGCTGGACTACTTAATGCGCGTCGGAGTGCGGCTGAATAAGCACTCAAGGATAGTACGGCTGCATCTTCACTATCTGATAAATTTCTAAGAGCAAAAACTAAAAGTTGTGCATCGGTAGGAAAGCTGGATGGTGCAGAAATGGCTTGTCCCACGCGGCTAGAAAGCCAAAAGCGTAAGCGCAACTGAATTTGACTAAGAGCATCTTCGACCCTACCAGTTAAAGAACTTAGCTGCAAGTGTTCGGGCGAGCAAAAAAAGAGAAAATCTTTTAAAGTAGGAGTTTTCTGCCAAGCAAGAGTGCCAAATCCTCCTTCCATCGCCTGTCGATATCGCTCTTTGATGCCCTCATCTCTAAAGAAGGCTTCTAAAGCGAGGTTGAGCAGCGATCGCACGGTTTGCGATAAAATTTGACTTTCAGTGGACGATCCTAAAACCATTGTCATTAACGCTGATTCCAGGAAGGCGGTATAATCGTTAAAGCGATCGCGCTGTTGTTCTGCTTCTAGCGATCGTAAATCCGGCTGCTCAAATAAGTTATTCGATTGTTTGGAAATATCAAAATAGGCTCCATTCCCCTCCATAAACTCTGTGTAGTCAGTGAAAGTAGATGTTCCATCAGGTTTAGGGAAATCTAACGCCACAACCGGAATCCCATGCGCTAAAGCCTGAGTTAAAATTCCTGACACCAACACCGATTTACCAGCACGAGTTGTGGCAAACAAAGCTAAATTTTTGTGCTGATTAAATAAATCTAAATGTATGGGTGTTCCGCCTTCTTCAGCAATCAACTCAAAACCTTGTCTATCACCTTTTTTACTTAAAACTAGAGGCATTAATCCTGGAACTTCACTGGTTAAATATAGCTGGCGACGGTTAAAGGGTGTTGCTAATAAACCCTCCCAAACTATCGGTAGAGTTTGCAGCCAAATTTTCCAAGCATATTCAGTTTCCCTAATTACCCTAGCTGGACGTTGAAAACAGTTTTCAATATATCTTGTCGCCTCATCTAATTTTTCTAAAGTTGAACGATGTACTAAAATGGCAATACTCGTATAAATCGGGACTGCACCTTCAAATAACTGTTCTTGTGCTGCTACCGATTTTTTCAATTTTAATTGAGCGTTGACATCAATAGTTTTACTTTTTTCTTGAGCCAGGATTGTTGTCATGTTTGACTGCTTCAGTACTCGTTGCAGAGTCGTTTTTACCAATGCTGGATTGGCAGCAGTCAATTCACAAAAAATTTCTGTATCTATTACTGTTTCTCTGGCCAACAGTTCCCATAAATAGCGCAATTGAGCCGATTTATTGGGCCAACCGCCGGGTTTTTCCAGAAATGACAGCGTACCAATATAACGATTGTTAACATTAACCCAACGGCGATCGGCACAAGGTACACTAGATTCCATCAGCAAAGTTGTGCCGTGGATATTGTCTAGAAGTAATTTCGTACTAGCTAAATCTGAATTAACTTGTTCGTGTAATCCTTCTTCATCTAAAGTCATTAACTGGGGAATATCTATTGGCTGCGTATCATTAAACCTTTTCCATATTTCTCCCCAGAGTTCATTAGCAGTCAAAGGTTTGACATCCAATCCCATCTTGTTAGATAAGATTTGTTCCCAGCGGAGAAACCCCTGGTTGTAAGCATTTGTAATCAAAGTTTCAATACGTTGATTTTCTACTTCTAAAAGATCGCCTTTAAATTTCAACCACCATGATTCTGCTTTGACTAAAAGCTTTTCTATCCAATCATCTGCGTGTTGCGAGTTAGATTCAATGGTGTAAGTTACATAAATCCGTAAAAATTTAGGTTTACGAATCCCAGAAATAGTCAGTTCTTTAATTCTGGCTCTTTCCGCCATCAACAAATATTTAATGTCTCGCGATGATGCATTTCTGATTAATGCCGCTAACTCTTTTTGGCGCTCTTTATCTGAACTAAAAGAACCCAAGTGCAGCGTCATCCTTTCACCGCTAGGAATGTCTTTTAATCCAGCTTCAATGTTATTAAAAAGTGTATCAATTTGTTCCGGTCTTAAGGTGGTATGAATTCCCTTACAATCAAAACCAAAAACAAAGCAGAACCGATCTTTTTGAGTACCTTTTGTCAACAGGTAAGCGCCAATATCACGTCCATTCATTGCAACACGCAGCATTGTTGCCAAGTGCAAGGCATCTTCAAATGGTGTTAATCTACTTTCATTTCCGGCGACGCTGACGCTTTGTTTTCCGATTTTTTGCTTCATGGTTAACTTCCAATAAGCTTTGATAACGAGCAAAGCCTCTTGTCCAAGTGGGAACCCCGATAAATTTACTTAAAAAACTCCAACTCCTACCACCAGTTAAGATCCACCAAGTTCCGATTCCCCAACCAGTCATTAGTACTGTCCACAACCATTTTTGAAATTCTTCTTGGAAAAACCCCCCGAAAATTCCATTGATAGTAAAATAGGAGGCTAAGGCGATTACCGTCCAAGGAAGAATTTGATCGGCAGGAATTGGCCCTAGTGAAGGTTGGCTTCCTAGAACCTGATTGACTGGACGAAATTCTTGTTCCTGCTCTTGAGGCATTTGAAATATCTGAATTATTTATTAGGGCCAGTGCCAATTACAAAGCCTGTGAGTACATCAGCAATGGTAACAGCAACAACCACTAATAGGGGAGTTCTGGCAATGCTTTGCCAATCTTCATCTTTACGCACTGCGTTAATCACACCAACTAGGGAAATTGCAATATAGAGTAAGTAAATCGCCCGTAACACATTAAATATCAAACTTATTGCGAAGTTGGGATCGTTACCATTGGTTATTGAACCACGGAAGCTCTCTTTGAAAAAGGTTTCAGCTTTTCCAAAAAATTGAGCTTGTGCGGGGGCTGCAAACCAGTCTAACCAATATAAACTTAGAACGATCGCCGCTGCTAAAATTTGTAATAATATTAGCGATCGCCTTGGTAAATTCACTTGCTGACCAATTTGCTGGGTGATGAGAGCAATTAAACTACCAACCAGTAAACAAAAGATCAAGATAGGACTTTTGAGGCTGATAACGCTAACCAATACAGCACAAGCAATCAAAAAAGGTACAGATTCCAGCAGAATAGTCAGACAGGATTTAAATGCCCGTCTTAACTTGTGAGATTCTTTCGCCGCACTACCAGTTAAAGCTTTGAAAAAGTTTCTCTTGTGAGAACTTTGTCTAAACATTTGCTAATTTTCCTATGGTGTACTATGATTTATCCTTGTTTGTATCAAATTTTACAATCCAACATACTTTAACATCATTTCATTATTAATCAAATTATAAACCTGTAGTAAAGTTCTATATTCTACATCAGTATTCTGAAGTTAAGTTAACATGATATTAAGATTTATCTAAAACGAAATTTCTCCGATTTGAGAAGCTGGATTGCAAGTATCGAGATTAAACTGGTAGATTCCTCTCGACTTTGAGAATTTTTTCAATCTTCTCATACAGATAGCCTCGATCGACCAACTTCCAAGCCTTGACTTTCTCCACCTCATAGGTATCTGAGCGAAGCGCTATAAATGTTTCAGACTTGTATGTACACCATAGGCTTGCTCTTAGGGCAGACCAAGCGTAGCTTTTGTTCTTTAGGGTTCTTCGGAGCGAACATAATATGAAACAATATTGAGTCACCAAAATTAAAATATCTGTCTTGAAAAGTTTAGATCGATTGTAGAAAAATGGTAGAGGTAGACGTTCAAATCTACGTTTTACCATTTTCTACACGCCGATTAGATTTGGAACTAGATTACAAACTTAAACACAGTTCCTAGATTAGAACTACCGCCAAAAGAGGCAGTACCGTAAAAGGCACCATTTGAGAGTTGAATTAGCGTGGACTCTGGCGTTGCCCCATTAGTGCCATTAAAACTAATTAAGCCAGTGATGGTTGCTCCAGTCAGCTGATAGATAACTCCTTTGTTACTTGCCCCACCAGCAGAAGCTGTGCCATAGAAGTTACCATTGCTTGCTTTTATGAGTGCAGCCGTTGGGTTGGCCCCATTGGTGCCATTAAAACTGGCAACTAAAACGGGTGTACCGCCACCGATGGGAACCTTGAATACAGCTCCTTTATTGTTGGCTCCACCTAGTTTAGAAGTCCCATAGAGGAATCCACTAACTTCAATTAATCCAGACTGCGGATTTGCCCCATTGGCGCCATTAAAGCTATATGAAGTAAGTATTCCTGCGGGAGTTAACTTGAATACAACTCCTTTCGCACTTGCTCCACCGGCAGAGGCGCTGCCATAGTAGTTTCCATCGGTAGCCAGTTGCAATCTTGCTAGTGGAGTTGCTCCATCAGTACCGCTGAAGCTTCTGATGGTGGTAAGCGCCCCGGTAGTTGGCGAAACCTTGAATATAGTTCCTTTATTATTAGCCCCACCTGTAGAGCTTGTCCCCCACAAATTGCCATCAGTACCTGTAATCAGTCGCCCTGCTGGGTTAGCCCCATTAGTGCCTGTGAAATTTGTAAGAGTTGTCAGGGTTGTAAAAGCCGTTTTCGCCAACTTAAACACACTACCGAGGTCACTTGTACCACCTGTAAAGCTTGCCCCATATAAATTGCCATCGGCTGCTTGGAATAATCTAGCAACTGGATTAGTCCCTTTGTTAATTCCAGAGGTTCCGGTGAAGTTTATCAGTGTGGTCAGAGTAGTGTAAGCAGTAGCAGTTAACTTGAATGCAGTTCCTTTGCCAGAAGTGCCACCAGCAGAAGTAGTTCCATAAAGATTGTCATCAGTACCGTTGCCTTTAAGTACACCAGCTCTTGGTGTAGCTCCGTTGGTGCCGTTGAAATTTACAACAGTAGTCAATGTTGCAGCAAAGGCTTGTTGGAAGGGTAGTACTAATGAAGAAGCCAAAACAGTCAAAGAAGTAAAAATCAGGTATTGATTTTTGGTCTGGTGTTGTTGTTTGTGCAGATTAATCTTGTTCATTGAATACCTCAAAAAAGTTTGATGGAGACGGAATAGTAGCTAGTTCTAACGGATTTTGCGTAGGCGTAGCCCGCCTTCGGCATCGCTGCTACTCATGACTAATACCAATTTGAAAAACGATCGCTACAAATGTAGGTTAGAAAGCCACTTCTGTAGAAGGGTTTTCCAGCTTTTCTGCATTTAAAAGCTACGCCTAGCCTCTCCCTTTTACCTAAAGAGAGAAGCAAGTGGCGTTTGAAGAGGCAACCCAATACCTCTATATCTTGTATGTGTTAGGTTTTACCCGTCATCTACAAGATATTGCTACGACTCAATCTATGTATCGATCGCAGTTTTACCTAAAACTGGTATAACTTTTCAGTTTAGGTATGAGTAATAAAATGCCTTAAATGTTGGTATAGCCCTATTTGAAAGGACTCAGAAAGCCTGTTTTACCTACAACACAAAAACCGTACTAGCACTGAGTCAATAACGTGAATGACACGATTAATGATTTCGTTAGGTAGCATAAACCATGATTTATTTTTTTGATGTCGTGAAAAACACAAAAAACAGGGAAAAATCCACGATTTTGACAAAATATAGTCACATACTCTGGAGTGAAAATAATTCAGATGGCGTACTTTTTGTCAAGTAACTGTAAACTCTATTAAATACTGATTAAAGCCTCTAAAAAATCTTAATAAAAAAACTACGTACTTAAATGAAATGTTTTTATTTTTCTCCAAATAAATAATAATTGTACTACAAAAACTACTTTTAAAACACCTTTAAATTACCAAAATATATTGAAGCTTTTTAATCATTTCATAATGTAACCATGACTTAAAATTTACCTTGACATTATACTCTTGATTCCATTGGCAAAATTTAACAGCTATTACCTATAGCAGTTATCAAAAAATTGTGGAATCCTACTAAATTTCTTTACTTCGCACTTAGCGGTAGTTTGTAAGAAACTACTGTATATTGATATTGAAGAAAGTGATTTCCATAATTCAAATAAAATTGCCATACTAAACAAGTAAGTGGGTAAAATTAAACATGGCTTTTAAAAGTAAATAAGAGAAGAATGCTAATGGAAACATGATTCATAGTCCTAATAACTACTCTCTTATATTAAAGCCACTGAATATTTATACAAACTTACTTTAAGAATGTAGAGCTTTTAACTAGCAAATATCATTTTTAGGGTGGATTAGCGATAGAGCCATACTCTCTATATCTTGAAAGTTTTGTCTTAGTTTTGCTCTACATTTTTCAGCGTTTTGTGTCAATTTCTAATTTAGAAATAACCTTGATAATGCTAATTGCTTATGCAGATATGAGGTTGTTTTTAATCGTCAGTTTGACACTTGATTTTGATTTTATAGGCGTTGAACCGGAAATTAATTTGAAGGATCTTGACATTAACTTTTATCCTAATCGCCAATTGACCTATTTAGCAAGTTCAATTTCTGTACTTGCCATAGCAACTGGTTTAGTAGTAGGTCAATCTGCTACTCATAAATCTCTAGCTCAGACCTCTACCACTCTTCCCACAACTGGAGTAACTTCCATAAATGGTGCAGGTGCAAGCAGTATAACTACTTTGTTTATAGGTACAGGAACTACCTCTTCTTTTGCTCCGAAAGGCTCATGGTTTAACACTTACGGTGTTGGAAATCCTTCAAGCCTCAATCCTCCCGGCCCAGTAAATGCGGCTGTCACATTTAGATATGCTTCGGTTGGTAGTGGTAAAGGCTTAACAGCTTTTTTCACTCAAACCGTACCAGCTGGTAGTCCTACTATCAATCGCCCTGTCTCTTTTGCAGCTAGTGACGACCCCGTAGTAGGAACAGAAAAAGTTAGTGGCAGTCCCAATAACGCTGGCACGCCAGCAAATGCATACGTCCAAGTACCTGCAATCACCGTTGGAATCGCCTTAGCTTATAACCCCACTGGTCTAAACGTGCCAGCTGGTGGAATTAAGCTTTCACGAGCTACTTACCTTGGTATTCTTCAAGGCAACATCATAAATTGGAATGATGCCAAAATCAAAGCAGATAACGGTGGCGTAACAATAGCAAATAAGCCCATCGTTCTCGTATATCGTAGTGACGACAGCGGTACTACTTTTGCTTTAAGCAGTCACCTCAAGGCGGCATTTTCTACATGGAACAGAGGAACTGGTAAAAAAAGTATTGTTGGCTCTGTACCCTCAACAATACCAGCCGATACAGTTATTTGGCCAGTTGGTTCCAAAGGTGCTACAGGAGGTGGAGGTGTAGCCACTACGATCGCTACCACTCCTGGTGCAATTGGTTATGTGGATAATGCTACGCAGTTAGCTAACAATCTGAAAGCTGCTCTATTGCAGAACAAGGCAGGTACTTACAATGCCATTTCACCAACTACAATTTCAAACGCTTTTGTCGGTGCGAGCGACCAAGATGCAAATGCTCAACGGATTAAACTCGTAGTTACAGATCCAACAGCTGCAAATGCTTATCCCATTGTTACCGCAACTTACGTGCTATTTTATGATAAATACGCAGACGCTAAAGTAGCAGCTGGTATTAAAGGATTGATCGGTTGGGCTTTCGGAGCAGCCGGAGACACGATCGCTAAAAATCGGGGATATGCTCCTCTTCCCCCTGCCATTAAAACTCTGTCTCAAAATGTTGTGAATACTTACGTCAAACCATAATTGGGTGAATACTGTTTTTGGTATTATCCTCCCTCGTATCCTTTAGATTTTTAAATATCTTGGCAAAGATATGAAAGTAATACCCCAGGATTATATTTATAATCTTGGGGATTTATTAAGGCGATAATTTTATCTCAATAACTCCTGAAAATATCTTGATTTAGCAAATTTAAGACATGATTAGCAGTAATAGTCAAGCATTTTAGAAGTTTATCTGATTCAACTAGAGATAGGAAATTGAGTACCATTGAAGTTTATAAGTTGATGGGTATAAATAAATATTCAGATAGTTTGCGATCGCGATCGCTTTTAGGTATTCACCGATGCTGTCAGGTGATGCGATCGCAGGGTTTGGCGTCAACTATGTTATGATTTTATTTATTGAGAAATATTTTCGCTCATGTGACTGACTATATAGACTGCTCTTTGAATCTAAATCTCTACACCCTCTGATTCTGAAGGTGTTTGATGTCACAAGTATTCCAAAATTTGAAATTTTAGTTAGTCGCAATGTATTGTAACATCTCGCGTGACACTAATACACTTAACTGTCAAAGATAAATGTGCTACTAAGAACGGACAAGTCTAGTGTGTCATACACGCAGACAACATACGGATACTACTGGAACTTATGCCCACGGATATAATTACTCGTCCTGAGTCCCTCACAGAAGATTGCTTTTTTACTTACGCCCTTGGGACTAATTTGCACGATCCTAATTCAACAGCCAAATATTTACGCCGAATTAGAAAAGAAGATAAACCATATATCGACATAGCTGTTTCTCCCAGACCTGGCTATCGGTTTGAGGTTTGTCTTATCCCTGTTGAAGGGTTCGCTCAAGAAAGAATATTGACAAAAGACGGGTTCGCCAAAGCTTTAGCAATTATTTGTGCTGTAGCTAATAAAGCTAGGAAACGATTTCCTTCAGGAAATGGACAAGAGATAGTCCGGTGTCAATTTAGTAACTTAGCTGATGCAGTCGCTGTAGCGAATAGACTGTCTGCATTACCCTCTGATATGTATGAAACTCTCGTCTAGGTACCAAATGCTTTGTAATATATATTGCATCCGTTGAAATATTTATGATTAAAACTGACATCTGGACATTTTCATGGTAAGTAGCTAAATAGACTTGAGACAAAATTTCAATGGGTCATATTTTGTCTGTTGAGAAAAGACTTGTCATCCAAGACATTTGAGCTTAATGTACAATTTTGACGTTTTTGTAAGCTAACCTGTAAATTCAAAGTGAGTTTTTTTTATGCCTATAAGTCCTTTGCGTGAAGAACCTCGTAACCAGCGAGCGCCTGTAATTCGTACAAGTAATGAATTTATTCTCTTGGAATGGCTGAAGTCAACTGGTCGTCTAATCGAACGCGAACATCAAGAATCTGAGTATCTAACTGAAGTAGAAGAAATTTCCGAAATGATAGACCTTGACGATATCCCTTACGATCATGACGATGATGATGGTGACATGGATTTAGAAGCCTAGTAGCGCAAGGCGGAATTCAAAATGACGCTCGCAGACTCGCTTGCCGCCGGCGCTAACAAAATTCAAAATTCAAAATGAATACAGCGTAAGCGTTCCATTGATTTGGAATGGCTGCTTCATTTTCACCAAAAGGCTAAAATTCCTGACTTCTCTAAAAAAGTCGGGAATTTTAGTATTAAAATCGCAGTGTGTTTAATTTTTGGACTTGAGTAAGAGATAAAATAATTGTCCATTGCTGACTGTAACGCCAGCGCGATCGCCTGCGATTTTCCCAGTACCTAAAAAATAATCCACTCTACCTGCACCTTTAATTGCACCTCCGGTATCTTGATCGAGAACATAGCGGCTGATAATGCGCTCCTGCATTTTTCCGGTAGGATTAACAAAGGGAATGGAAGCACGAATCAACGCTAAAGCCCCAGGAGGCATAAGAGATTTATCTGTAGCAATAGAACGCTCTGCTGTTAATGGTACGTTAATAGAGCCTTGGGCTGGCTCACCGTGATTTTCTTGAAAAAAAACAAAGCTGCGATCGCGCGGAATATAAATATTTAATTCTTGGGGATATTTTTGGAAATAATCGAGAATAATTGGCAAAGTCATACCTTCTAGTGGTAATTTGCCATCATTCGCTAATTCTCGCCCAATACTTTTGTAGTTATAAGCGGTATGACCGGCATAGCCGATTGTTGTCTGAGTTCCATCGGGAAGTTGAAGCCTCGCCGAACCTTCAATTTGAGCTAGATATGGCTCAAGGCGAGAGCGAAACCAAAATAACTCTAATCCTCGCAATTTCCCTTTTGCACTTTGTAAACCATCAGCTCCTTCTAACTCCTCGCGTGTCGGATGAGGCTTAGTCCAAGAGTTGAAATCGGGAGGTAAGCGATAAACGGGATATCGATATTCTGTTGTGGGGACGCGACTGGCTGCGTAAAGTGGCTCATAATAGGCGGTGAATAAAACGGAACCTTGGTTATCTTTACCGACTGACTGGTAAAGAACAAATTCCTGCTCAATGGCTTGATGTAATTCTGTTGCAGAATTGGTTTTTAATAGAAGTTCGCGGAATCTTTGCAAGCTTTTGATGACGCGATCGCGCGTAATCCCAGCCACCGGATAGTTTTGATAAGCAGCCGCAGCATTAGCTGTTTGCAGATATTGGAGACTGCGAGCGATCGCACCGATCAGCGCCTTTTTCTCTGGTATTTTGCCATAAATGACTTCATCCAGACAAGAGGTATCACTTTGACAACAAGTAATTGGTAGTCTCTGGATTAATGGTAATTTTTGTTTTTGCAAAAATGCATCTTGATTTTCAGCAGTCAAGGACACTGGTATATCCCACTTTTTCACCTGACATTCTGGCGCAAGGAGTTCCTGATGCGTGAAAGATTGCATCCGCACCAGTAAAATCGACAAAATCACAGGTAGGCTGATAGCGATAGTTTTGTTAAACTTTCCTAACCCAATAAGTGTTTTTTTCATGAAAATTCAAAACTTTTAAGATTCTCCCACCTCGCTCAAATTCCAAAATCAAACACCAAAAATTTTTTCCAATTCCAATGCCCAATGCCCTATTCTTTATTCATTCATATTACGGTAAGTGGCAACAGCAGAAGGCGATATCCGATTCAAATATCGGAAGATCCAATACTTAAAGATAGTATCTAAAATCACCGGAAATGTAGCGATAAATAAGAAGATAAAATCTCTATTTGCCGGTAATCCCCAATGGCGTGATACTCCTTCTAGCAAGACTTCCCAGCCATGAGGAGAGTGGAATCCGACAAAGATATCAGTAAACAAAATAATGATAAATGCCTTCGCGCTATCGCTAAGTCCATAGACAATATTATCAAAGAAATCTTTGAGCACAGCAATAGAAGACTTACTGACTAGCAAAAGCCAGATAACAGCAACCACCGAGAACATATCTGCAAAAACATTTTTGATCGCACCAGAGCTTTCGTGACGAAACTCTTCAGCAAGCTCTTTCGCCTTCTTTTTCATTTCAGTCTCCATCTCCTCAGGTAACAGTGGAGGAGCTTTGACAATGAGATTTTCAAACTTGAGCTTTTCTTCAAATCTTTCTAATTCTAAAAGGGCTTCCTCTTCCATTTCAGAATTGAGAAATATCTGCATTTCCTCAGTACTTCTAAATCTCTCAATAATTGGGCCAACTACAAAAGCTTTTGCTATCTGATGCGTTAAAAGTGGTACAATAATTAATAGTAAAATAAACCTAATAGATATTATTGTTCTTTTTTGAGTTTGACGAAAACTCTGAATTACTTCTTGTTCCGAATTAGGGTCTAATTCAACTTGCAGACGACTGATAGTACTTAAAATAGAGCGAGGTAAAACACCTGTTGTATCGGTTTTGCTCTTGGCTTTTGGTTTATTGTTTAAGTTTGGATTTGGTATTTTGGGTGGTAATGTTGGAGTGTTAACGAGCAGCGATTTGTCGTCAGATGTCACAGAGTTAACTGGTAGATTTGGAGGTTGTACTACTAAAGCGTTAGAAGTTGTTTTATCTGAACTTGTTGTGTATTTAGATATAACTCGATCGATAAAGTTGAGCTTTTCCAAAACTAAAGAAGGACTTAGATACTCTATACCTGCTTTCTCGGCAGCTTTTTGATTTTCTTCATTTAGAAACCAACGGCTTCCTCTAAACTCCGTCAGCCGCATCCTAGCAATTTTTAATAGCTTCTTGAGGTCTGACTCAAAATAATCCATCACACTGTTACTGTACATGGACGAGTCAATGTCTATTTTATTACCATTGAAATGCTTATCTTCTATTTCCTGAATTTTTAATGCTGCATTGTAAGCTTCATCTAAAGAACGTTCAGGAGTCTGTAAGTACCATCGAAAAGCAGCAAGCAAGAAAGAATAGATTTTTTGACTAAAAACAGAATTTTTCATTGCAGACAATCATTCAGCATTGTTTGATGACTATTAACCTTAAGTTAACGCACGAGGTATACTAACAAATCTACAAGGAGAAAGTTTGTGGTTTCTCATTCGGTTTGGATTGTTGGCACTAGCCGTAGTGGTAAGACGGCTCGCTTAGTAGAGCAATTTTGTAATTGGGTAACATCAGAAAAACAATATACTGAATCATTTTATACAAAAAAACCAGGGCGTAAAAAAACTAGCGATGTACCTGAATTGTTATATCTTAAACAAACAGAGCCAGGAGTTTTAGTCTTAGCTGCCAATGATGATAATCGCCGAGAATTAGGAGATATAATTGTCACATCTACATTAGGTAAATATCCGGTTCGTGCCAAGACGCCACTAGGTTTTTTTCAGGATGAAGTTATTTTATTTTGGCCGTTGCTGATTAACTCGTTGAACCTGAAAGCACAGTTTCCGGTAAGATTGCGACCGGAAACCGAACAAGAGTTAGCAACCAAACTTTGGCGTGCGCAATTAGACGAAGAAATTTTACGTCTTGCGGGAGTGAATGAATCTCGCTTGGTGCGTCGCATCTTGGACTTATTACAATTAGCAGCTTACAGTGGTATACCTTGCGAAAATATTGCCCAGATTTTGTCCAAGGGTTTTGGGGAAAATACCACAACTTTAGAGCCGGAATTTTTGGCATCTTTGCTGCTAGATTGGCGTAATTGGTGTTTAGAGAGGGGGTTACTGACTTATGGGATTATTACCGAACTTTATAGTCAGCACTTATTAAGCGATCGCAACTACCAACAGCACCTAACTAAACGCTATCAGGCAGTACTGGCGGATGATGTCGATGACTATCCTAGCGTAGCGCGTCTTTTGTTTGAGTTGCTATTAGATCGAGGTGCAGTTGGCGCGTTTAGCTACAATCCTGACGGTGCGGTGCGATTGGGATTGGGAGCAGATCCTAACTATTTAGAAGGATTAGCAGAACGTTGTCGGGTAGAAATATTGAATGGGCCGCCTCCAGAGTCTCTGAGCGAGCAACTGACTAAACAGATGGTGGAATTAGTCACTTCCCCGATGGTAATGTTGAGTTTACCAAAAACAGTGCATTCAATTCAAACCACCTCCCGCGCCCAATTATTGCGGCAAACAGCAGAGGTAATTGCTAATGCTATCCAATCGCAGCAAGTGCAACCAGAAGAAGTGGCGATTATTGCACCAGGTTTAGATGCGATCGCTCGTTATACTTTAGTAGAAATCCTCGTCAAGCAAAATATCCCAGTAGAATCGCTCAATGACCAACGTCCCCTAATTAGTTCGCCCGTTATTCGCGCCTTACTCACCATGCTGGCACTAGTTTATCCCGGCTTGGGACGCCTGGTAGATCGAGATGCGGTGGCAGAAATGCTGGTTGTATTGAGCAGGAAACAACAACCACCAGAAAACTCCTCACTTCTCACTCCTAACTCCTCACTCAGCACTCAGCACTCACAACTCAGCACTGATATTGACCCGGTACGTGCTGGTTTGATTGCAGATTACTGCTTTGTACCCCATCCCGATCGCCCCAACTTGCTACCAGTGTCAGCCTTCGAGCGCTGGGATCGAATCGGCTATGCAGCTACTACAGCCTATAGTGAGATATTACAGTGGTTAGAACAGCAGCGCTCGCAACAAGAATTGCGGTTAATTCCCAGTCCTATTTCTCTCTTAGACAGAGCAATTCAGCGCTTTTTATGGAATGGTAGCAATCTCCCCTACGAACAACTAGCAGCATTGCGGGAATTATTAGAAACTGCCCAACACTACTGGGAAATTGACACCAGATTACGACAAATTACCCCAGCTGAGACAACGCCTCAGACAACTATTATTGAATTCATTCAACTACTGCGGCGTGGTACGATTACCGCCAACGCTTACCCGGTGCGTCCCATTGGTGGAGCGAGAAAAGCTGTCACCTTAGCAACTATATTTCAATATCGATCTAGTAGGCGATCGCACCGTTGGCATTTTTGGCTCGATGCTGGTTCACCTTTGTGGGCGAAAGGTGGTGCAGCGACTTTATTCGGTGCGCCGTTTTTCCTGCGAGACAGATTAGGCGAACCTTGGACAGCAGAAGATGAAAAATTAGCAGAAGAACAACGACTGCAAAGGATTTTGACAGATTTACTCTCTCGTGTATCCGAAAGAGTTTATTTGTGCCACAGCGATTTAGCAGTGAATGGACAAGAGCAAATAGGGCCGTTGTTACCTTTAGTAAATGCCTGTGTAACAGTTATTTCTGAGGCTACTGTTAATTAGACCTCTTGCAAAAGTCCCTAATATCAAGTTCGGATAAATACTTATAATAAAGCTGGGATCGTTGCAGTGTATCTATCTACGTCTTATGCCGAAACGGATTGCGATCGTTAACCACATGAGTACGGAAGAACTACTGGCTCATTATCGTCAGGCGACA